>CANQHT010000058.1 GCA_947623705.1 uncultured Bacilli bacterium | reverse complement strand
AATAGAATTGGTTATTCAATCGATAATTTATCTTTAATTCGTAAAATTGTCTTTAATCTTGCTAGACTTGATAATTCTATGGGAAACCTTACCTTAAAGAAAAAAATGACTCGATATATAAGTGATTTTTCTAATATTGAAAATCTTATATTCAAAGTCATTCCTTCTTTGTAATTCTAATTTACGTCAAATTTTTATGCGATTGCCTTATAAATGTTTTTACAACTTATTTACAAAAAAGAAAGAATTTTTATTTTCTTTCCAATTTTTTCTTAACAATAAATTTATCAAATAAAGCGATTAACTCTGGAAGTAATAATAAGATTAAGAAACTAGATACTATTGTTCCTTCCGAAATAGTTAAACATATTTTACCCGCAATTTCTGAAGCAAAATATCCCACTATTAAAGTTACTAAGATTAGTATTAAAGCACTAGTTAAAATAGTATGAATAGAATTGTTATAAGCAAGTATTATAGATTCTTTAACATTATTCTCTCTTCTTGCTTCTAAATAATAAGTCGTATAAACAATAGCGTAATCAATCGTCGCTCCCATTAAAATACTTTGAACAATTAAAAGGGCAATAAAGTAAACTGAACCACCACTAAGCATTAAAATACTCATCGTTAAATAAACGGCACATTCAATAACTAAAACTAAAATTGAGGGAATAATTAAAGACTTAAAAGTAATGGCTACGATTAAAAAGATAAATAACATAGTTAAAACCGTAATCAAATTAAGTTCATTATCAAAAGAATTACTTAATTCATAAGCCATCATTGATGTCCCAATTAAATAATGCGGTGTATCTTTTAAATCATTATCAATATTTTTAATTAAATTAAATGTTTCATCCCCTTCTTTAGCTAACTTACTATTTATAACTATTCTGGAATAATTCTTTCCCACTAATAATTCTTTACTAGAATCAAGTTTATCTTGAGCATTACTTACCTTATCTTTTAAATCAGCATCAATTAAATTTTGATATTTATTATTCTCTAATAATTCATCTAAATAAGTAATAAAACTATCTAAATTCATTGTCCATTTATTATCATAATTATTAACTACGCCATAATATAAATAGACTAAATCTAAAGTATCTTCATTTAGATCACTAGATAAATCTTTTAATAAATTATAAGCTTCTTTATTAGTATAAGTTTTCTTATCATTTATTCCTTTAATAATATTATTTAAAGCCTTTATTTTCTTTATATCATTACTTTTAAATAAACTACTATAATCTTTATTAGTTAAAACTTTATTATTAATAAACTCTACTAAATCTTTTAAAGATAAATTTATTTTCAAACCATTATTTAGATCATATAAAGAATAAATTAATTTGATATTAGATTCATTAGTATTTAATAATAAGGCTAAATCTTTACTAGTATAAGTGGTATCATTTAAGATACTCATCATAATAGTTTTTAAAGTATTTAGTTTATAAATTGTATCACTATCTAAATATTCTTTTAAATCATTATCATTTTGATGCTCTATAATAAAATCAATTAATTCTAAAGGGGTTAAAGTTAAAGAATCTAAATTAGGCATACTATAAAGCATTTTTACTTGATCTAGAGGAATATTTAACTTATTAGATACTTCTTCATAAGTAAACTTGGTATCATTTAGAGTACTTGTCATAAGAAAGTTAGCCATATTTATTTTTTCTAAAGTTTTATTATCTAATCCGGGATATTGTAAGATTATAGTAACAAATTCATAAGGACTTAAAGTCTCTTTATTTAAGCCTTGCATTATATTAGTAATTATTCCGATATATATATCAGGTAGTAGAAATAAATTGGTAAGTTCTATACTACTCATTTGTTTATTTATTAATTCTTTATTAGTTAAATTATCTAAAGTTTGATATTCGGAATTTTCTTGAACTTTTAATAGTAAATCCGTAAATTCTCTTAAAGTCATTTTATTATTAATGGGACTATTTATTAAATAATAAAGATATATTTTTTGAGTTAAACTAGCATCAATATTCAAGATATTAGCTATATTTTGATAATTATATTTAGTTTGTAACATTTCTTTATTTAAGTAATTACTTATTAAGATTAAATTATTTTTATTATCTGTACTTAAATATTTAGCATAACTAGGATTTGTTAACACGGATTTATTAACAAAAGAAACAAAGTTATTTAAAGTAAGTGGGGTATTTTCATCTATACTATGATAATAAACAAGTAAAGATTTTAAATTATCTAAAGAAATATCTAGGATTTTAGAAAGATCTTCAGTACTTCTTTTTTTGTTTAATTCTTCTTCACTCACAAAATATTTTAATGTATCGAGATTATCTTCTAAATTAGTGGGTATTTTATCTTGCCATAAAGAATTATTTAAAATATTTTTATCGGTAAATGTTACTAAAGTATTTAAATTTAATTTAATATTAGCTTGATTAAATTTGGTATAATAAATTATTTTTAATAACTCAGGATTGATGTTTAAATCGGGACTATAAGAATTTAATTTGGTTTGTAAATCCGCACTAGTTAATTCTGCATTAATTGTATTTTGATAACATAAGACATCTAAATTATTATCTTGTAATTTAAGACAATAAGAACTTAATTCATCTTCTTTATTATTGGGATAGATTATGGCCATTTCATTAGGCATTTCAAAGGTATTTGCGATTTTATCTGTTGATGTATCAGTATAATCAATATGTAATTTATTTTTTAAAACAAAACTAAAAGCAAAAACTAAGATGAACACTCCTAAACCAACATAACGCATTTTATAAGAATATTTACCTAAGAAACTTAAATTAAATTGGGGACTCTTTTTCTTCGTTTTCGTAATTAATTTATCAAATAATAATATTAAAGTTGGCAAACAAAAGAAGACACTAAATAAACTAAAGAAAACCCCTTTTGCTAGAACAAAACCTAAATCTTTCCCAATTTTAAAAGACATAAATACTAAAGCCATTAAACCAACAATCGTGGTTAAAGAACTACTAGAAATAGATCCAAAGGCATTTCTTAAAGCTTTTTTCATCGCTTTAACTTTATCTTTTTCGTGTGACTTTTCTTCATCATAACGATTCATAAGCATAATAGAATAATCCATTGATAAAGCCATTTGTAAGATGGCGGCGATGGAACTTGTTATAAATGAGACATCTTTAAAAATAATATTAGTTCCTTTATTTAATACAACCGCCATTAAAATAGTTATTAAAAAGATAAATGGTTCTGCGAAAGATTTACTCATAATAATTAAAATGATTAAAGCCGAAAGGACAGCAAGAGCCACAATCCATAAAGGTAAGATATCTTTATTTTGGGTAGCAACTGACCCACTTACTTCATAATCATAGTCTTTAAAATATTTAGTTACATCAGTATAAACATTATGAGCTTTTTTAGATGTATCATAATCATTTACTTCTAGACTATATAAAGTATAATTATCTTTGTTTTGAATAGTAACATCACTTACACCATCTAAACTACTTAAATAATTATAAGCATCTTTTTCCTCTTCTTTTGATAAATATTCCAGCATAATATTTAAGTCACTACTTTTTAAAGTCGGAAATTCTTCTTCCATAATTTCATTACCTATTTTAGTTTCGGAATTATCTGGTAAATAAGAAGCAATATTATGGTTAATCACTACTTTTTGCGATAAATAAAAAGAAACTCCCGTTAATAGTAAAAATATAACTAAAATAAAATATCTTTTTTCAACAATAAAATCCGTTAATTTTTGCATAAAAAAATCACTCTTTTCTAAGCCTGTAAAACTATTTTAACACTTTTTAAGATATTTTTAAATTATCTCCTAAATTAATATATTAATTTTTTTAAGAAATTTTTACTTTAGTATTAAAAAATTAAAAAAATTAGTATGCTTATTATTTGAGCATACCATTATAACAAAATTCTTTTTCTTTAGAATTAACTTGAATTACTTCCGTTAATTCCCAATTATATTTTTGAATAAATAATTTAAACATTGCTAATTTATAATCTCTTATTGTGATATAAGGTTTGGTTGTTTCTAACCATTCCATGGCTTTAATAAGCATCATGCTACCAATTCCCTTTTTTCTATATGAAGGAGTTACATATAATGTACATATTTTTCTCTCTTTACTATCTTTTTTAAGACAAGACACCGCAATTATTTTAGAATTATCTTGAACAAATAAAATATTTCTTGTAGAGCTATTTAATGTTTCTGGTAGTTGTTTATTAAAGAACCATTCTTGATATTTTAAATAATCATCACCAATAAATTCGGTTAAATTATATATTTTAGTGGTTAATTTTCTTAATTCTTCTTCACTAATCTTACCAATATAGTCTTTTAAACTTTCAACATTAAACATATTAACTCCTTTTTATTTTAATTTTATTTAATCTTTTTTTAATATTCTAGATGGAGAATTATCTAAATTTAATTTAGCAAGTAATTCTACTCCTAAAAAATCTTCGACTTTTTTTAAATCACTAATTGAAATTAAATCGATAAAGTTTAAATTAATTAATTTAATTAATTGACTATAATAGGTTATAAGACTTTCTACATTGGAATTTACTAATTCTGAAAAAATATCATAATTAAATATTTCGGATAAGGCTTCAGGTTTTAAATCTAAAAGTTTATCTATCAAAGTCACTAAATATGGTGGCTCATATTCATCATAACTAAATTGAAATACATCCTTTGTTTCTTCAAAATATTCTTTTTCTCCTACTTTAGTAGCTTGAAAATTTCTAATAAGTATTTTATCTTCAAAACGAGGTATAATGGCACTTTTATATTCGACATGTTTAATTTGACTACAATTTTCTACGATAGCATATTTTAAAGTAGTTATTTTCTTTTCATCAAAATCAACTGCATATTTTTCCACTACTCCATTATTCTCTTTGTAATAAAACATAATAAATCCCCCAAACTAGATAAAAATAAAACTCGAATTTGATTATTCGAGTAAACTTCCAAAATTGGTAGCGAGAGAGGGATTCGAACCCCCGACACTGCGGGTATGAACCGCATGCTCTAGCCAACTGAGCTATCTCGCCATAACCAGTAATTTAATACTACCATAATTAGACATTTATTGCAAGTGAAATTAGCAAATTTTCTTGACATTAAATAAAATCTATGCCTAAATATTAATGGAAATAATTAATGGAGGTATAAAATGTTAATATTATTAAGTAGTGAAAATCCTAGTAAAAAAAGATCATTAGAACTAGCCTTAAATGAACTGCAAATAACGGATTATGAAATTAAAACTTTTAAAATGGAATCCGGAGTGCATAATCAACCTATTGGTTATGAAATAACACGAGGGGCTTTAAATAGAAATGTCGGTTTGAAAAAAATTGCCCAAGAACAAGATTTAAAATATGATTATTTAGTTTCGATTGAAGGTGGTTTTTCAACAGATGAAAATGGTCTACCTTTTGTGGGAACTTACTGTGTTATTGAAAATGCTTTGGGGCATAAATCAACGGGTAAATCACTAGGCCTTAGACTAAGTAAAGATATGTGGGAATATTTAAGAGAAGGCAAAGATTTAAATAAATTAATTAGTGATATTACTAAACAAGAAAAATATAATGAAAATGGTGGTATTACCGGATACTTAACGGAAGGCTTATTTAGTCGGGAAAAAATTGACCGGGATGCAATTATTTCGAGTTTTATCTCTTTCATATTTACGAAAGATAGAGATCGTTTAAATCATGAAATCGAAAAAAGAATCAAAAATGATATCGATAATGACTGAGCATATTTGACAAAAGATAAAAATATAGTATAATAAATATGCAATTAATTTGGCAGGCATTTAATTAAATTATAATGTGTATTTAAGAAAATAAAGTAACTAAGGACTGCCTTTAGTGAAATTAAGAAATACTCCCTATAGTTTAAGAGAATGAAAACAAATATTGTAATTTAAAAGAAAGGAGAAGAAAATATGGCAAGATATACTGGTCCAGCTTATAAAAAATCTAGAAGACTTGCATTCTCTACTTTAGAAAATGGTAAAGATTTAGCTCGTCGTCCTTATGCACCAGGTGCTCATGGCAAAGATAGAAAGAAAAAATCTAGTGAATATGGTATTCAATTACAAGAAAAACAAAAAGTTAGATTTATGTATGGTTTAACGGAAAAACAATTCCATAAAGTATTTGATAAAGCGCAAAAAATGCCAGGAATTGCTGGGGAAAACTTACTTATGTTACTTGAATCTAGACTTGATAATATCGTTTATCGTTTAGGTATGGCGAGAACTCGTCGAAGCGCAAGGCAAATTGTTAACCATGGACATATTCTAGTTAATGGTAAAAAAGTAGATATTCCTTCATACAGAGTTATGCCAGGAGATACTGTAAGTGTTAAAGAACAATCATTAAATCATCCCGCTATTTTAGATGCTTTAGAACAAAAAGCAACCGTACCTGCTTATTTAGAATTTGATAATAAAAAATTAACAGGTAAGTATGTTCGAGTTCCTGAAAGAAGCGAATTAAATGGCGAAATTAATGAACAATTAATCGTTGAATTCTATAACAGATAATAAAAAAACTACTCAATATTGGGTAGTTTTTTTATGTGTTCTAACTTTATTTAAATCAATTAATTTACCACTTAAAGTTAAAAGTTCTTGATTTATTTTTAGTGTGTCTTCGTGAGATAAGCCAAAGAATCCTAAAATATATAAATGATTTAAAAAGTTTTGAATCGTTAAATTAGAAGATTCACTTACTAAAGCATCAGAGAAACCAAATCTAAATAATTCATACATCGCTTCAAAATATTTATCTAATAAATTCTTTTCTTTAAACATTGTATAAGTTAAATTAAATAAATTATCCCACTCTTCACTACTAATATTATAAGGTGGTAATTTATACATAGTGTAATAAGCATCAAATATTTCAACTAATTCGGCCATTACTTTATCTTTATCTTTTAAAGGTTCTTCAACTAATGATAAATCTTTTCTATTTAGTTCATATTCATCCACATCTTGCATTTCTTCAATCATGGCATTCATTAAATCATGGGCACTAGGAGTTAAAAATTCATCTTCTTCTTTAATTTCTACATTAGGTACAAAGACACTAACTAATTGGTTATAAAGAAAATGACTAACGACTTCCGTTACTAATAAAGAAATTACGCCATAATTTAAATACTTTTTATTATTTTTTAATTTAGTTAAAACAATACTACTTATGCTTAGCTCCGGACAGTTTTGAATAAAGCTAGGTAGTATGGGCGTTTGTAGAAGAAATAGTGCGTCCGACTATTAAGAAAAACGACTATAAATTTTAGAGTAAAAACTGATAAATATGTAAACATTGGAAAAAGTAGACAAAAATTTTCATGCGAAAAA
>CANQHT010000057.1 GCA_947623705.1 uncultured Bacilli bacterium | reverse complement strand
ATCAATTTTTTCAAATTATAAAAAGCAGATATTTCTATCTACTTTCTACTTTTTTCCGAAAACTTTCGGAAGAACCAGAAGTATTATCTTCTTTTTTTGTTGGTATTTTTTGTCGAAAAATTAGAAGTTTTGACATCATTTGTCGAACTTGTTGCAGGCTCCTTAAAAAAGTTATACTATCTTTACTGAAAGCGGGTTTTGGTTGATTTAAAATTTCTTTTATTTTTATTCGTTGACTATTTTTACTTTATTCTACCACAAATCAATACCTATCCCAATATATACAAAATCCGCTTTCAATATCTTATGGTTTGTGATAAAATAACAAGCGTAGGAAGTGATAACTATGCATTTACCAGATTTGAATGTTGCAAAAGATAGAAAAAAAAGTGATAATAAATATATTAATTTAGAAGAAAATTATTCTAAAGTATTTCAAAATAAAAAATATTTTTTAAGAACTTATGGTTGCCAAATGAATGTGCACGATAGTGAAGCTATTCGGAGTTATTTAGAAACACTTGGTTTAACTAATACGGAAAATTTAGAAGAAGCCAATGTAGTGGTTTTAAATACTTGCGCTATTAGAGAAAATGCTCGGGATAAAGTAATGGGTTTCTTAGGCAAATGTAAGTATTTAAAAAAGAATAGAGATGACTTTAAAATTGTTTTACTTGGCTGTATGGCCGAACAACCAGATGTTATTGAAGATATTCAAAAAAATCACCAATATATTGATATTGTAATTGGGACTCATAATTTATATGACTTACCAAAATTACTTTTACAAGAATTTAATAAACAACAAATTGAAGTTTACTCAAATAGTGATGAAATAATTGAAGGAATGAATTATACTCGTGATTCTAAGATTACCGCTTGGGTAAATATTATGTATGGTTGTGATAAATTTTGTACTTATTGTATTGTGCCTTATACAAGAGGTAGAGAAAGAAGCAGGAAGTTAGAAAGTATTATTGCAGAAGTAAAAGAATTAAAGAAGAATGGTTATAAAGAGGTAACTTTACTAGGGCAAAATGTTAATGCTTATGGCAAAGATATTGGCCAAACTTTTAGTCATTTATTAGAATGTGTAGCCAAAACAGGTATTGAAAGAGTCCGTTTTGTTACAAGTCATCCTTGGAACTTTACTGATGAAATGATTGATGTTATTGCGAAATATGACAATATTATGCCTTATATTCATTTACCACTCCAATCTGGTAGTGATAACATCCTAAAAAAGATGAATCGCCGTTATACTAAGAAGGAATATTTAGAACTATTTAATAAAATGAAAGAAAGAATTCCGGGGGTAGCCATTACTACTGATATTATTGTCGGATTTCCTAATGAATCGGATGCAGACTTTGAAGAAACTTTAGATGTCGTTAGAACTTGCAAATATGATGGAGCTTATACATTTATATTCTCCCCAAGAGAAGGAACACCGGCCGCTAAAATGGAAGATAAAATTCCAATGAGTGTTAAAGAAGAAAGATTGCATAAATTAAATGAACTAGTAAATTATTATTCTAATCAAAATAATCAAAAATTATTAAATAAAGTTGTTGAAGTATTAATTCTAGGAGATAGTGAAAAAGACGCTAGTAAAGTTTATGGTTATACTGATATGATGAAATTAGTAAATGTTGAAGGCCCAAAAAACATTATAGACAAAATTGTTAAAGTTAAAATAACTGATGCTAAAAGTTTTAGTTTAGATGGTGAATATTTAGAAGAGAAAGTTGCAAATTAATGTGACTTTTTTTATTTTATAAATTTTTTTAACAAATTTTAATGAAAAAAAAGGAAACTCGAGAAAAAGCGCAAATATATAAAGTGAAAGGAGGAAAATTATGAGTAATTCTAATAAAGTCCTATTGAAGGATGAAGTAGTCAAGAAAATATTTACAAGTGGTACTGAAATCTCCCAAGAATACTTACTTAATATCATCAGTGCTATTATAGAAATTCCTATTGAAAAATTAAAAGCGGATTTTGAAATAGTAACACCCCATATTGGAGTAAATACCAATATTATCGATAGTGAAGCCGACTTGGTATATAAAAATCAAGATATGTATTTTTCATTTGAATTTAACTATAATAGTTACAGTGAATTATCTAAAAAGAATTTTAGTTATCTATGTCAATTATATTTAAGAGATATCTATCATAAAGAAGATTATAAAAATATAAAACATATATGGCAATTTTGTTTTGATAATTTTGATTATTTTAAAGAAAACAGATTTGTATATTTCAGTGAGATGATGGAAAAAGAAAGTCATAAAATAAGAGATTTTGGGATCCATATTGTAGATATTAATCTAGATTATCTTGAGAAAATGGATTATAATGAAGTAAAGAAAGGTAATATGCTTGAGAAATTATTATACATATTCGTATGTAATGATAAGAAAAAATTAGATAAAGTATATGACGGGGATGAGTTAATGGGAGAAATAAGAAAAGAAATACAAGAGTTAACTGGCGACTTTGATTCATTATTATACTATGACAAAAAGGCTCTTGAGAAAAGAATGAGTGAATGGCTAACTAAAAAAGCAATGATTAAAAATATGTTAGATTTAGGAATAAGTAAAGATTTACTATTTAAAGCATCTGAATTATCAGAAAAAGAATTTTCAGAAATGTTAGAAGAAATTGAAAAAGAAAGAGAAGAATAATGAATAAGGTAGAAGGATTACAAGAGTTAACTGGCGACTTTGATTCATTATTATACTATGACAAGAAAGCTCTTGAGAAAAGAATGGGCGAATGGCTTGGCAAAAAAGCAATGATTAAAAAAATGCTAGATAAAAAATATCCCATCAAAGAAATAAATGATATAGCCAATTTATCAAAAAAAGAATTTTCAGAAATGTTAGAAGAAATTGAAAAAGAAAGAGAAAATTAATGAATAAAATAGAAGGATTACAAGAGTTAACTGGCGACTTTGATTCATTATTGTACTATGACAAAAAGGCTCTTGAAAAAAGAATGAGTGAATGGCTTACTAAAAAAGATGTAGTCAAAAATTTTCTAGATGCAGGAATAAGTAAAGAAGTAATATTTAAAGGTATTGATTTATCAGAAAAAGATTTTTCCGAGATGCTAGAAGAAATAAAAGAAGAATCAGAAATACCAGAAAATGACTAATTATTTTAGTCGTTTTTTAATGACTAAATTTGTATTAAATGATATAATAAATCTAGAAAAAGATGAGGTAGCAATATGGAATATTTAGACAACTTAAATAAAGAACAAAAAGAAGCAGTAATGCATAAAGAAGGACCATGTCTTGTCGTCGCCGGCGCCGGTTCAGGTAAGACTAAAGTCTTAACGACAAGAATTGCTTATTTAATTCAAGAAGGTATTTTTAGTGGTAATATCCTAGCCATAACATTTACCAATAAAGCTGCGAAAGAAATGAAAGAGCGAATTAGTAAAATTGTCGAAGATAACTATGCTTTTGTGGGAACTTTCCATTCTTTTGGTTTAAGAATTATTAAAGAAAATTATAATACTTTAAATTTACAAAGTAATTTTACGATTTTAGATTCTGATGATGTTTTAAGTTTAATTAAGAAAACGATGAAAGATTTAGGTTATGATATTAAACAAATATCTCCTTACTATATTCGAAATAAAATTAGTTTTATTAAAAATGAAATGTTAAGTGATAGTGAAATAGACCGTTTATTAATTTCAGAACTCGATAAAATTGCGAAAGAAGTATACTATGCCTATGAAAAAGTTTTAAGTAAAAATAATGTTATTGATTTTGACGATTTATTAAAATTACCAGTGACATTATTTAAAGAACATCCTAGTATATTAGAGCATTATCAAGAAAAATATCAATATATCTTAGTCGATGAATATCAAGATACTAATGAAGTCCAATATCAATTAATTAAATTACTAAGTAAAAAATATCGCAATATCTTTGTCGTTGGCGATCAAAATCAAGCCATATATGGTTTTAGACAAGCTAATTATAAGAATATTGTTAATTTTGAAAAAGATTATCCCGATGCTTTAGTAGTGGTTCTAAATCAAAACTACAGGAGTACCACGAATATTTTAAATGCCGCAAATTCAGTAATTAAAAATAATATTGAAAGAAAAGATGTTAATTTATATAGTGATTTAGGGGAAGGCGTTAAAGTTAAATATTTAAGATGTCAAAATTCAAATAGTGAAGTAGATTTTATTTTAAAAGAAATTAATTCCCTCTTAAGTTTAGGTTATGAAAAAAAGGATATTGCGATTTTTTACCGGACAAATGCCCAATCTCGAATTTATGAAGATGCGATGTTAAAAGCGAATATTCCTTATAAAGTTGTTGGTAGTTTTTATTTCTATAAAAGAAAAGAAATTAAAGATTTAATTAGTTATTTAAAATTAATCTTGAATCACGATGATGATATTGCCTTAAAAAGAATTATTAATGAACCTAAAAGAGGTATTGGGGAAAAAACTATTGATAATTTAGAAACGATGGCGAATATAGAAGGTAAATCCATTTTTGAAATGTTAAATAAAGGCAAAGAATTAGAGTTTAAAAATTTAATTAATGATTTATCAGAAAAAGCGAAAAGTTTATCGTTAACCGAATTAATTGATGCCATTCTAGAAAATACCGGAATAAAGAAAGAACTAACTTCTGGTGATATTGAAGGGGAATTAAGACTTGAAAACTTAATGGAATTTAGAAGTATTACGGAAACTTATCAAAATGTAACCGGCAGTGTTAATTTAAGTGATTTCTTAGATGAAATAAGTTTAGTCGCCGATATTACCGAACACCAAAATGTGGAAGATGCAATTACCTTAATGACTTTGCATTCCGCAAAAGGATTAGAGTTTAAAGTTGTCTTTATGGTGGGGATGGAAGATGGTATAATGCCGCACGCTAATTCTTTTGAAGAAGAAAATGGTTTAGAAGAAGAAAGAAGATTATGTTATGTTGGTATTACAAGAGCAAAAGAAAGATTATATTTAACTAGTGCGAAGGTAAGAATGCTGTATGGCCGGGATACTTTAAATCCCCCAAGTAGATTTATTAAAGAAATAGATCCCGCTTATTTAGAAAGTAATACCGAAGAAGTTAAAAAGATTAATAAACAAGAACTTTATAATGATAATAGTAATGAAGAATATAAAAGTGGCGAACGAATTACCCACAAATTATTTGGACCTGGTGTTATAATTGATGTAGATGATAGGTTCTTAACAATTGCATTCAATAAAAGATATGGTATTAAAAAAGTTTTGAAAAATTATACAGGTATTAAGAAAGGATGATAAAATGAAAAAAGATTTAACACTTGTAGTTTTAGCGGCCGGTATGGGGTCAAGATTTGGAGGACTTAAACAAATTGAACCAGTAGGACCTAATGGAGAATTTATTATTGATTACTCTATAAAAGATGCTTTAGTGGCGGGTTTCAACAAAGTAGTATTCATAATAAAGGAAGAAAATTATGACATATTTAAAGAGACAATTGGGAAAAGAATTGAAGATAAAATAAAAGTCTCTTATGTTTTCCAAAAAAATAGTGATGTCCCAGATGGCGTAGTTATTCCAAAAGACCGGGTAAAACCTTTAGGGACAGCCCAAGCTATTTATGCTGCCCGTGATGTTGTTAAAGAAAACTTTGCGATGATTAATGCGGATGATTTTTATGGCCGAGATGCTTATTTAAAAGCGGCAGAATTTTTAAATAATTGTGCTCAAGATGAATATGCTAATGTGGCTTATGAAGTTGGTAATACTTTAACAATGAATGGCGAAGTTAAAAGAGGAATTATATTTGCAAATGGCGATGAAATAGATAAGATAATTGAAAGTTCTGTTCAAAGTGTGGATGGGAAAGTTGTTGCAAAACCTTTATCAGGAGACCCAGAATTTACGATTCCTTTTAATCAACCCGTATCAATGAATTTATTTTGTTTTACGCCAAGAATATTTGCTTATTTAAAAGATAATATTAAAGATTTCTTCGTAAATAATAAAGATTTAATGACTTGTGAATGGTTAATACCAGATGTTGCAACTCATAGTGCGGAAGCTAATCATAAAAAGATTAAATTAGTTACCACAACTAGTAAACATTATGGTATGACTTATCGTGAAGATTTAGATACTCTAAAAGAAGGAATCAATAGTGAAATAGAAAAAGGTGTATATAATAATAATTTATGGGGGTAAAAGATGAATCCAAAAGAAAGAATAGAAGAATTAGTTAAAATAATTAATGAAGCCAATTATAATTATTATGTTTTAGATAATCCCACAATAACGGATCAAGAGTATGATAAATATTTAAGAGAATTAGAAGAATTAGAAAAAAAATATCCGGAATATACTTTAGTGGATAGTCCTACTAAAAGAGTTGGGGGCGAAGTTTTAGATAAATTTACGAAAGTAACCCACAAAATACCGATGCTTAGTATTGGTGATGTTTTTAATGAAGATGAAGTAAGAGAATTTGATGAGCGAATTAAAAAAATGGGGGTTAATCCGGAATATGTTTGTGAATTAAAAATTGATGGTTTAGCCGTTTCTTTACAATATGAAAAAGGGGTTCTTGTAAGAGGAGCAACTCGTGGTGATGGGGTAGTTGGGGAAGATATTACCCATAATGTTAAAACAATTAAAGCCATTCCTTTAAAATTAACTCGCGATATAGATATTGAAGTTAGAGGGGAAATCTATATGGAAAAAGAGACTCTAGCGAAATTAAATCGGGAAAGAGAATTAGAAGGATTACCTCTTTTACAAAATGTTCGAAATGCCGCCGCCGGTAGTGTAAGACAATTAGATAGTAAAGTGGCAGCGAAAAGAAATTTAAACAATTTTATTTATCATTTACCTAATCCTTTAGATTATGGGATAGAAAAACATGATGAAGCCTTAAAATTTATGAGTGATTTAGGCTTTAAAGTAAATCCGGCGAATAGATTAGTGCATTCGATTGATGAAGCCATTGAATTTATCCAAGAATATACTTTAAAAAGAGCCGACTTACCTTATGAAATTGATGGTGTAGTTATTAAAGTTAATGATATTAATGAACAAAGAGAACTTGGAAGTACGGCCAAATATCCTAGATGGGTAGTAGCTTATAAATTTCCCCATAATGATGTCTTAACTAAATTAACGGATATTATTTTTACCGTGGGAAGAACGGGACAAATTACACCGAATGCCGTACTAGAACCAGTTTTAGTTATGGGTTCGACCATTAAAAGAGCCACCCTTCATAATGAAGACTTTGTTAATAATTTAGGTTTAATGATTGGGGATATTGTGGAAGTTCATAAAGCCGGTGATGTTATTCCGGAAGTTAAAGGTGCCTTAAAAGAAAGAAGAACCGGGTCCGAAAAGCCATTTGTAATGATTACGGAGTGTCCAATTTGTAAGGCTAAGTTAGTTAAAAAAGAAGGACAAGTTGATTATTATTGTC
>CANQHT010000056.1 GCA_947623705.1 uncultured Bacilli bacterium | reverse complement strand
AGTTCCTGTTAAAAGTCGGAATCACTCGCTTTTTTAAGTTCCTGTCACAGCCGGAATCGCTCGCTTTTTTAAATACACCTACAATATACACAAAATTGACAATAATGTCAACTCATAATTCTTCTTCTTTTATTCCTTCTGTGCTATAATGAAGTTGGTGAGTAAAATGGATTGTTTATTTTGTAAAATTGTGAAAGGAGAAGTTCCTAGTTTTAAACTATATGAAGATGATAAAGTTATAGTTATTATGGACGCTTATCCTAATGTTGATGGTCATACTTTAATTATTCCTAAAGAACATTATGATTCTTTAATGGATATACCTGATGATTTAGTTATTCATATTAATAATGTTGCTAAAAAATATATAAATCATATTATGGAAAGATTAAATGCTAAAGAATTAAGTGTCTGTATAAATTATGGTAATAGTCAAAAGATTAAACATTATCATATGCACCTGCTTCCTAATCATGGAATGCGAGCAGAGAAAAAGCCAGAAGAAGTATATGAGGTGCTTAAATAATGGCGAGAAGATTAAAGAAAAAAGCGAAAAGAAGACTTTTATTAGTTTCTACATTATTAGTAATTTTAATTGGTTTTGTCTGTTTTAACTTTTTTGGAAGTGATAGTGCCGCTAGTTTAGATAATCCACTTCCGAATTTAACTAAACCAAAAGAAGAACCGATAAAGACTTATAAAGCCAGTTTAATTGCAACAGGTGATGGTTTAATTCATACCGCTGTTTATAAAGCGGCTTATAATGAAGCAACGGGAGAATATGATTTTAGTGATATGCTAACTTATACCAAAGATAAATTAAAAGATTATGATATTAAATATTATAATCAAGAAACAGTTTTTGATAGTACTTCTAGCCTTCAAAGTTATCCTAGTTTTAATACACCGAGTGCTTTTGGGCAAAACATGATTGATGCCGGATTTAATTTAGTATCTCTGGCCTCTAATCACTCCATGGATATGGGCGCAACGGGGGCAAAGGTAAGTGCCTCCTGGTGGGAAGGAAAAGATGGAATTTTAGCAACCGGAATGGCAACGAGTCAAGAAAAAAGTGATGAGCACAAAATAATGAATGCCAATGGGATTACTTATACCATGCTAAATTATACTTATAATGCGACTAATGCGGTGGCAAGCAGACAAGCTCAACTTGATAAAGAACCATACTTAGCTAATACTTTTGATGAAGAAAAAGTAAAAGCTGATATTGCGGCGGTTCGTGATAAAGTTGATGTGTTAATTGTCGCTATGCATTGGGGTGTGGAATATCAACAAACCGCTACCGAAACCCAAAGAAATCAAGCCAAGTTTTTAGCGGACAATGGTGTCGATATCGTTTTAGGTACCCATTCGCATAGTATTGAGCCTTGGGAATGGATTGATGATACCGTCGTCTTCTACTCTTTTGGTAATTTTATATCTAACCAAATGGGGGCTGAACAAGCTTTAGTAAGAAAGGTCGGTACTGTCGGAATGTTTGCGACATTAGATATTACCAAAACTGTGGATAGTGAAAAAGATACAACTACTGTTAAAATCGATAATATTAGAGCCGACCTAAATTATTCTTATAAATATTATAATAATACCAAAAAGAAATATGATTATTTAGTTATTCCCTTTAGTAAAATGGAAAGTAAATATTTAAGTAATTATGAAAGTGTTTATAATGAATTTAGTAAAGTCTTAAAAAAATATGATAGTAATATAAATATTGAACCCTTACCAACAACATAAAAAGATTAGCCAAAACTAATCTTTTTCTTATTTTTTAAAACTAACTAAATTAACTAATTCTTTATCTTTTTCCATATAACTTATCGATTTAGGAATTAAGAACCAAGTTTTAGTCACATCACCAATATTTGTTGTATAAGCCATATTAATTAATTCATTAAAACCTGAAACTAAAGCCTCCCGAACATTATCATCGCGATTAAATAGTAATATTACTCGAGCTAGTATTTGAACAAATATAGCTCTTTCATAAGATAAATCACTGGTTAAATTCTTAGTTACAATACTACAAGAATCATATATAATACGACTAAAAATTTTATCATAACCTAATTTAAAATCTCTTTGCTTGGCAACTGCATCACTAACCCAATATAATGGTTTAACATTAAAATTATCTTCTCTAAAATTATCTAATACATCTTCATATAAAAGACTAAAACTATATTTTATTTTTAATAAATATGGTTTAATATTGGCATATTCTGGATCATTTAAATATAAATTTAAAATATTAAGAAAAGTATTAAAATAATCACTTTTAACAACATTAGTCATTTGATAATCTTCCGCAAATAATTTATCAATTATTCCATAAGGATGTAAAGCTTTATAAGCTTCAAATATTTTATCTAACTTTAAAATAACTCTTTTTCTTACCAATTCTTGAATATCTAAATCAAATATACTTTGTAATTGGTTTAATAAACGATCACATAAAGCATCTTCATCTAAATAATCATTTAATCTTTCAATTGTTTTAATATCTAATTTACTATATAAAGAATTCTCTAAACTTAAAGATATATTTAAAGCATTAATTTTTTCTTGCCAAATAGGACTATCTTTCTCATTATTTTCTTCTAAAGCACCTAATTCATATAACTGACCCGCAACAGAACTACCTATTCCCAATAGAGAATTTAATATCTTTTCTTCTTTTTTTGTTAAATTAATCATAAAACCCCTTCTTTACAAGTGTTTACTATTCTAACAAAATATCCCTATTTTGTCAAATTCCGGATACTTATTCTATGGACTAATTCCCGATCACTTTTAGAATTATTAAAAATTTCTCTAATAATTTGTTTAACAACTGGCTCTATTTTCTTCCTTTTTAAATCCCCTTTTAAAGTTTTCTCAAAGTTATCTATTGATTCTGGACTCGCAAATAACAAAGCCGCTCTTATATAAATCGATGTTAAAATACCCTCCACAATATCATAAACTTCTAATTTCTCTATATCAGCCATTTCAATTATACTAACGGCTTCATCTAATAAAACATTATCCCCATAATAATCTTGACAATTTAATATTTCCATCTCATCCGTAATCTTTTCCATTTGACTAACGGCATCAACACCCCAATATAAATTTTCGGTAATTTCAAACTTATTCAATAATAATTCTTGTTCTATATTAGTTAAAGTAAATGCTAATTGATATTTATAAGTTATTAAATAATGTTTTATTTCTTGATAATTACTATCTTTAAGACATAAATCTAATATTTTTAAAACAGTTCTTAAATAATCTAATTTAACTTGTTCATCTAACATAACATTGATATCAAAATCATGACTTACATATTCAGATTCATCATCTATTTCTTCTTCATCACTATAATTATATTCTTGTTCTTCATAATTTAAATTATCTACACTTGCTAATTCATTTAATAAATTAGTTAATTTTTCTAATATTCTTTGTTTAACTAAACTTTTAGATGAACCATCTTTAATATCACTTAAAGCATCAAAAAATATATAACCTTCATTCTTGCCGACATATTTTAAAAACTCACTTAAAACATGCCCATCTAAAGCATATAATTTATATATTTTCTTTTCTTGTTTTAATAAATCACTTAATACTATTAAACCTTGAGTATAATCTTCACTACCCTTTAACCCCTCAATTTCTAAATCAATTAAATCACAATAGATATCATATATTTGAGTCGTTATTAAAACTAAATCTTTTAAATCTTTAATATTTTCATTCGTTAAATCATAATCCATAATTACTACCTATTTCAAACTTAAAATATTAACACTCTCTTGATATTCTTGATTATCTAAGATAACATTATTTAATACTATACCATATTTATCTTTTAATATTTTTAATTCTTCTGGAGTACAGAAAAGTAAAGCTGTTTTAATAACACATAATAATAATTGATTATTAAAGATATCTGGGTATTCATCTAGGATATCCCCAACAGTTTTAAAACCATACATACTTTTTGAAGCATTGTATTCACTATCAGTAAAACTAGCTAAATTAGCATCTAATTTAGAAGTAAAATAAATATGTTTATGATCATAATTTTCTTTTAATAATTCTTCTTCTAAACTTTCATATAAAAAATTTAAATGATTATTTTTATTTAAACCATTATCTTCTAAGATAACTCCTAAAGATTTAATAAAATCTTGTCTTAAAGCATTACTTACCCGAAGCAGGTCCGCTAAACGATCACAAGGATTATAAATATTATGACAAAATTCTTGTAAATTAGGAATACCATATAAAACAATATCAGAATTAAGAGTACTTGCCATATTACTTAATTTAGCAATATCTTTTTCAATTTTTCTTTCTAATAAACTAATTAATAATCTTCTTTTAATTAATTCTTCTCTATCCCCATTAATAAGTATTTTTAAGTCTTCACTAAAGTTATTTATCTTCCCCTTTGGATATAAATATTCCATATAACTTTGTAATTTTAAACTACTACTTACTTTTTCTAATAATTTATTAATTTGATATTTTAAACTATATATTCTATTAGTTAATATAAAATATTCTTTACTATCTACAGGATATATATTTAATTCTTCATACTTACTTAATAAATCACTATTTAATTCTAATATTTTATTTATTAAACTTTTATCATTATCATCCATTACATAAACTTCCATATTATCTTGTCCTTTCTAATCTAATTACTCTTGGTAATTCTAAATCTTCTCTATAATGACTTAAGGCATTATAAACTAATTCTTCACCTGATACATCATCAAATAAATATTTACTTATTTCACTCATATCAGTAAATCTTTCCCTTAAAGTATCCAATGTATCTTCTTTAATAAATAAAATCATACTCCGGATAAATATTTCCGCTAAAGTACATTTACCAAATTCATAATCATCTTCTAAATTAAGATAGAATTGATCTGTTAAATAATCAATATTTCTAATTAAAATATCTTTAACTTTATCTTCATAATAATAATCTAAATCACTATCACTTATTTTTAACATTTCACTTTCATAGATACTTTTCCAATATAATTCATCAGGTATTTCATAACTATTTCTAATTAATATTTGACTAATATTATAATAAATAAATTCGATATTATATTTTAAAGTTAATAACATTTCTTTTATTCTACTATATTTATTATCTTTTATATATTTATTTAAGATAACTAAAATTGTATTTATAATATCTTCATCTATATCATCATTAAAGTTATTTAATTTTAATATATATTGTAATTTAGGTAGTATTTCATCTAATCCTTCAATATTAATATTACCTTCCGTTATGTATAACCCTAATCTTTTAAAGATTCTTAAATTAGTTAATTCATCTTCATTATTATAAGTTATTAAGTTAATTTCGGTTTCTAAACTTTCATTACCAACTAAATTTTTAAAATAATCAAATAAACTTAATAATTCATCATAATTATTTTTAATACTTGAATATATATTATCTTCTTCTTTTAATAATTCTTCTTTTTGAATTTCAATATCTAGAAAACTTTCCGTATCAAATAAACCATTACTTTCTAAATCTAATAATTTTTGATTAAGTTGCCATATTTCTGTGGCGAGACTTTTTAATTTGCGCATATCTTTTTCTCTTTGTTTTAATAATTCTAACTCATCCATATGGCCCACCTCACGATTAAGTATATATATTAATTAAAATTAGAATAGATGTCAATACAAAATGGTTTAGAAAACGAAAAAAATAGCAAGTAATACTTGGGTACTATTTGCTATTTAATTTATTTATGTTTGTTAAAAATTTAAAGTATATGGATTTTCTTGTGTGCCATCTCCTGAAGCAATTGTTGCTTTGTTTGAAACATAGAAGACAGGCCGCACACCATAGCCACTAGTCAGGTAGCTGTTGTTGTACAAGTAGCCGTCATAACTCACATGCCGCGCGCGAACATTCGTTTCATTCTCGCGATAGATACCCCAACGAGTGCTTAACCATTCGTAATATAGTCTATTATTATATCCATCTTTTATAAAATGAATCCAACTATTTTTTACATTTGTATAACTTCCCGATGTTCCATTTGGATATGCATACAATACATCGTGTAAATACATTAGACTTATTTTGGCATTTACTTTATTTGTCCAAGTATAACTTTGACTTGTTACTGCTCCATATGTTCCTACATAATGCGTTGTTTCACTTTTTCCTGTTTCTATATTGTACATATAGTTACCATTATATATATTAGCGTCTGTTTTTTCTATTGTATCTCCATAATACCAGTCGTGATTATCAATTAAGTTGTACCATTCACTGGCCTCTGTTCCTCCATTTTCATCTCCCGATTTTAAATAATCATAATATTCATTATCGACAAAGATATCGGTATCGGCTTTGCCATAAGTTCCACCGGTTCCAGCACTCGTTCCGTTTGATTTACCATTTATTCTTTTAAATAAATCAGCATTATTCCATTCGGGACATACTCCATCAGGACATAAGTATGTATCATCACCACTTATTAAATAATCGTGATTCCAAGCAAAACTTGTTACTGATCCTTCTTTTAAGAATGTTTCTTTTAACAAGTACATTTGTCCTTCTTCTGTTACTCCTATTATTCTATACATATATTTATCATATTCTCTTTTACATTGGTCTTGGTCTTTTGTTCCAAAACATATCCAGTTTGGTACATCATTTGTTCCTTGATATCTATGCATATCTCCGACTAATTCTGTTGTTAAACTTTCTCCTGCATTTTCTTGTAATATTTCTAAAGTTGTTGGTCCATCACTTACACTACAACTTAAATTATTATTGGTTATTGTTATTTCTATATTAGTACCTGCTAAAGCATTTTGTTTTTCTTCTCTATTGACTATTTCGATATCGGCAGTGACATCCACACTTGTAAAACCAGTTATTGTGTAATTTACTGTGGCTTTATTTTCGCCACTATCTTGTTTACTTACTAATTCAGCTAAATCAAAACTTGTTGGTGTTACACTACCTTTATTTCCATCATTTGACTTAGTTCCTAAATATAATGTTCCATCTCCAGTTTGTAATGCCTCTTTCATTGTTCCATCAATAGTTATTGTTAACTCACTGGTACATTTAAGGTAAGCATCTTCTACTACATCTTCTCCTTCTGGTCTTTCTATACTAGCTGTTGATATGATATGATTTTGTTTTTCTGTTTCATAATTTTTTTCTTGGGGTTCGGTTTTTAATGTAGCATAATATTTTGTATTTGCTTTACTAAATGCCATATCACTTGCAGACAAACTTATAAATAATTCACTTTGATTTTTTAAAAGTGGTGTTCCATATTTATTTAAGTTATCAGTTTGAGCATTAAAATCAGTACTTGTACTCCCTTCATCAGTATCTACTAATTGAAAGTAAGCAAATGTTCCTCCGACTACGACAAATAATAATGTTAAGGCTCCGATAAATGTTAATATTATCGCCTTTCTTTTGTT
>CANQHT010000055.1 GCA_947623705.1 uncultured Bacilli bacterium | reverse complement strand
TTATCTGTTTGGGCATTAAAATCTGTACTTGTACTCCCTTCATCAGTATTTACTATTTGAAAGTAGGCAAATGTTCCACCTACTACGACAAATAATAATGTTAAGGCTCCAATAAATGTTAATATTATCGCCTTTCTTTTTGATTCATTTTCCATTTCTACTCCTCTTTTCTTTAGTATGGCAATAGTTAATATTGTTATACTATTCGTATTAAGTATATCATGTTTATTTAATTTATTAAATCATTTTTGTATGATGGTTGACACACTTTATACTCTATAAGTTTAGTATATATTACCCCCCCCGAAAATCAAGAGATTTTTGCAAGAGCCTTATATTTTCTATAATTTTTTGTAAATTAATGTAAACAAAAAGAAGTATCTCTACTTCTAACTTTCGGCATCATAAGTATATTCAATACTTGTTACAGCATCATTTTCAATAATAAATTCTAGATTTGTTTTACCTTTAGTATATTTATATAAGTTATCATCTTTCTTATATTTTTTACCATAAGTATCTTTTACTTTATCAAAAGAATCTCCTAAACTTATACCTTCAGGTGTTTTAACATCAGTATCTAAGAAATAAATTGATAATACTTTTTCCTTATTATCTAAAGTATAAGTACTAATAGAATAATGTTCATAAGTATAAGTTCTATCCATATCTTCAAAAGCACAAGTTGGCGTTTCCGAATATTCTAATTCTTCCCCATATTTAGTCCTGGAAAATTCTTCTCCTAAGGCAATAGTCATATCTTCATACTTAAATGTAAAAACACCATCTTTACTATCGGCACTTTTACTATCTTTACTACCACAAGCAGTTAAAGTAATAAGTAACACGAATACTAATAATAAACTAACAAATTTTTTCATCTAATCATTCTCTCCTTTAATTTCTTCATAATATGCTTTTAATTTATTTTCATATCTTGTATTTATTTTATCATAATTTCGATAATCTGTTAAGTCATAATTTTCTTTTAATATTTTACCAAAATAAGTAGATAATTTAGTCGCCCCATCTAAATTTAAATGTAAACCACCATCATAAGTATCCGTATTATAATCAATACCTATTTCACTTGCCACATTTATAAAATTATAATAAGCAATATTATGACTACTTGCGTATTCTACTATTTGACTTTCATATTCCGGATACCAATAAGGATAAACACTTGGAGCTTTCATTAAAACTAACTTAATATTATTATCTTGACATAATTTATATATTTTATCTAAATATTCATAATCAATATCTTTAAATTCATAAGTGGGAAGTTTTTTATCAATTGGTAAAGTACCAACTGGTTTAACATTTTGATTAATTAAAAAACCATTATGAGTAATTTTTTTATCTTTAAATAAATAAGTAAAATCTTCTTTGGTTAGTTCACTAAACCGGGAATGATATCTTAAAATCGGAAAAATATATGATAAAATATTTTCTTCTTCAGTCATACTGGCTTTAATTAACTCTATTTTTTCTTTACTTAAAGGCATTTCATCTAACATTAAACGGTTGTAAGGTTCAGATACGGGTTCTGAGTAACGCATCGAATTAACATTAAAAACTACTACTTTCGGTATTTCATATTTTAAAGTTTCTTTTAATAAATAATAAGATTGCCAAATAAGTTGTTGGGAATTACCTCTTACATAAGCCGTTATGCCATAATTTTCATACATAACCATTGGCGAGATATTTGCATATACTTCACAATCCCCAATAAATATTACCTCATGATCTTTTTCTTCCGCATAATACTCTTTCGTAAATGAGCCTTCCACTAAATCGGTGGCATATTTAGGCATCACTAACCGATTTAAAAAAGCAAAAACTAAAACAAATACAACTATAATTAATATAACTTTTATATATTTCATTTCATCACCATAATTTTTCTAAAACTTACTATAAATAAAATCTTGGGCATTAAAACCTATTCCATAGATACCAAATAATAAGATTATTAAAATAAATAAACAAATAATACTTACTTTTAATTCTAAAGAACTTGTCTTAATTTTATTAACTATCTTATCTTTATTTAAATCATATATAACAAGCATAATAATACTTATAACTAAAACAATTATATTAGGTAAATCTAAACCTAAATTTAAAATATTATGACATAAATCTATGAAGTTAAGGTGCGTAAATACACTCCCCATCATTTGTAAGGGAAGAATATAACTATCTGTCCAAATAAAGAATGACCATAGGAATGATACTAGTAAGAAAGTTATTGTAATATTAAGCCATTTCCATTTTGTTTTAAATAAATTATTAAATACTATTAAAATACCATGGAATAAGCCCCATAAAATATAAGTTGTGCCATGCCAAAATCCCGATAATAAGAAAGTTACCATAAGATTAAATTTATGTCTTAATTTAGATACCCGATTACCTCCTAAAGGAATATAAACATAATCTCTAAACCAACTACTTAAAGCAATATGCCATCTCCGCCAAAAATCTTGAATAGTTTCCGCTATATAAGGGACATTAAAGTTTTCTTTTAATTCTATACCAAATATTTTAGATACTCCGATAACCATATCGATACCACCTGAAAAATCACTATATAATTCAATATAATATAAAATCATAGCAAGTAGTGCATAAGCCCCATTATAAACACTAGGATCTTTCGTAATAACCGCAATAACTAAAGCAATTCGACCCGCAATAACATATTTTTTAAATAAACCCCAAAATA
This sequence comes from uncultured Bacilli bacterium, assembly GCA_947623705.1. Taxonomy (GTDB): domain Bacteria; phylum Bacillota_I; class Bacilli_A; order RF39; family UBA660; genus SIG200. The sequence continues at coordinate 5,167 of CANQHT010000055.1, read as the reverse complement.
TTCTTAATAAGCCAAAGTAAAAATTATCTTTATTAAATTTCTTTTTGGCATATAAAGAATCTTTAACATCATTATATCTGGTAATAGGTCCAATAAAAATATACGGAATATAGAAAACATATAATAAATATTTCCATAAACTTTCTTCCGGATTAGTTTTACCTTTATAAACATCAACTATATAAGAAATAATTTGAAAAGTATAATAAGATATACCTAATGGTACTAAAATATTTTTAGTATTAAATACTTTAAAAAACAAAAGAATACTTAAATTAGCGATAATAACTAAACTAAGTATTAATTTACTCTTTTTATTTTTTAAATATTTAGCTCCATAAAAACTAGTTAAAGCACTAAATAAAATATAAATAATATTAGAGATACCAAAACTTAAATAAATAGCAATACTTAAAATTAAGATTAAAAAGTTTAACATAAGTCACCTTTAATTAGCAGCAGGCCAAGCAGAAAAATCCCACTTCCGTCCACTTAATGTTGATAATCTTTGTTCATCAGTCATAATGCTTATCTTTCTATGGTTTCTATCTGGTGTTGAATCCATATGGCGCCATACTCCATTAATTTTAACTAAATTCCAATAATGGGTTTTATTCGTAACCCAAATAAGTTGATTTTCAATACCTTTAGCATCTAATAATGCTTTAAAACATTGGGCATGAACATAACAATTACCCTTTTTATTAGTAAGACCATAATACAATGGGTCATCGCCACCATTATTGTGATCATAACGAATATTATTCCGACAGTAATCTCTTAAGGCTTCTGGGTCACTACTTAAAGATGCCGCAATCTTTTGGACCATTGCCTTGGTATCTTCATCATCATGATCCACAGTTATCTTTCTCTTTTTAGTGGTTTTATTCCCGCTTTTATCAGTAGCGGTATAAGTAACATAATAACTACCAGTTTTACTAGTATTAACACTACTAGCATCATAAGTAAATTCTACTTTACCATCTTTTGCATCCGTCGCACTTACCCCAGTAGTATAATTAATCTTGGCATTCTTTTTAACTGTTAAATTTGTTAAACCTTTAAATACTGGACCTTCTTTATCTTTTTGAATCGTTAAAGTAGTCTTTTCTATTTTTTCATTACCATTTACATCATGACATTTAATTTCTACTTCAGCTTCTCCTTCTTTAGTATAATCTATTTCCGTAATCATTTCGCAAGTAACATCGCCAGAAATATCGTAAGTTTCTTTAACAAAGTCATTTACTTCTACTTTTTCATCATTATAAATTGTTTTATCTTCTAAAGTAACTTCCGGTGCAGTTGTATCTTTAATTATTAACTTAGCATTATCAATAACTCCTAAATAAGATAGTTGAACATTATAAGTACCTACTTTACTAAAATCAACCCTACTTAAATCGGTAATTAATTCACAATCTTCTAGTTTCTTTTGATCTTTAACAAAATCTTTTAAAGTAACATTTCGGTTACCTAGTTCTAAAGTAACATCTTTAAAATGCTTAGTATTATTTAAATAAATTAAGAAAGATATAGCTACTGCGATTAAAAGTATAATTAATGAAAGTAAAATAATTAGAATAATACTAATCTTCTTATTTGTCTTAACTATTTTCTCTTCTTTTATATCTTCTTTTTTAATTTCCTTTTGAATCTCTTTTATTTCTTCTTTTATACTTTCCGGTGTTATAAAACGATTATCGGCTTTCTTGATAGTTATTGGTTCTTCTACTACTACCTTTTTAGGTTTATTACTTTGATTATTTTTAACTGGCTTTTTAGTTGTAGTAGTCTTATTATTTGTATTTTTAGGATTATTATTTACCTTTTTAACTATATTATTATTCTTTTTAACATTTGCATTATTACTGCCCTTTTTAACAGTATTTTTCTTTTTAGAGTTATTATTTGTTTGCTTACTACTCATATAACATTACCTCTAGTAATAATTATAATCCATTTTTATTTAAAAAATCAATATAATTTATATGGTAACGGAGTTTAAATTTATCGGAAAAAGCAAAGAAAGAACTCATATCACAAAATACATATAATAAAGTTAAAAAGTTCTTTCATATGAATATATTCTTATGTATTTCTGCAGATATCTCTGCAGAGCTCTGCAGAATTCTCTGCAGAATTCTCTGCAGAATTTTATTTAGCAATCCAAACAGGATTTGTGTCTGAACCAACATTTTCAATTAAATCTTTTTTTCTTAAATAGGTTAACGATGTTCTCACTTTACTATTTTTTGTTTCTAAATCTTCACTCATTTGGGGATAAATATAGTCATTAATTTCTTGTCTAGTTCTACCATTTGAAGATTCTTTAATAAAATTAAGAATCAGTTCTTTTAATTCATTATTAATAAAACCCGAATTGCTACTTTTATTTGTTAGTGGAACAGTTGCAACAAAAATTTCATCATCTTTAAATAAAGGCTTTCCGCCACCACTATATATCTTAGTATATTTTGCAATTTTTTTAATACCAGAACCTAATTCATCAGCAAGACCTATTTCTTTAAAGAAACCCGCAATTTTTGGGTTTTTAGGATATGGTGAATAATTGTTTAAATCTATAAAACCAATTGTTCTTGGCTTATTTGCATTTTCTGTAATAATACTATCTTTTGTAATTACTAATCTAGCTGGATACGGGTTTGAATATTCTCTATGGATTAGCAAGTTTGCACATAATTCTCTTGCAATTACATCTCTAACATTTATCCTTTGATCATCTTCAATATAAAATTTATCATTTAAATGTTTTTTAATAAAATCCGTTAGGCGATCATATGAATCCAATAAATTAGTTCTAATGTCATCACGATCATCATATCTTTCTGTGTCTTTAACCTTTAAAATTGCATCTGTCTTATAATATGACAATGCAGAAGCAATTATATCGTCTTTTCCAAATAATAATAGACAAGCTAAATTAAACCCTTCTTTACCAGTTTCTAAATTTCTTTCATATAATCCAGCGCTTCTTAACATTTCTTCATTACTCATTTTTGACCATGGATGATTGGAAGTTCTATTTGAAGCCATTTTTCTTGCTTCTTCAATTAAATCTATCCTTAAATCATTCATTGTTGCAAATGGATATATTTTATTTTCTATATAAGTACTTCTTTTTCTAATATACAAATTAGATATTAAAGTAGTATTATTTGTTATATCAAAATCGCCATCTTCATTTCTATCATAAATTTTATTTGCGGTTTTATGAACATCTGAACTTTCATGAACATAAATATACAATATATGCTTATTTTCATAAATATATTCTTTTATATCAAGAAGAACAGTCGGAAATATTTTTTCAGGATTATTGCATAAATCTACAAATTCTTTTTTCATATCTTTAGTATAATCTTGGTATACACCAATTACTTTAGAATTATCTTTAACGCCTAAAAATATATGTCCACCATTCCTATTTAACATTGAACATACAGTTTCAAATAAATTACTAGGTAAATTCTTTTTAGCCTCTTTATATTCAATTGTAGTACCTTCACCAGCATTAATAAATTCAATAAGATTTTTTGGCAAATTTTCTATCATAACAAATTTTTCCTTTCGTATATATTATATCACTTTTCTCCATTTGGCAAACCTACATTTTCTATACTTCCAGTTCTTTCTAAAGCTAATCAATCCAATTAACTTGATTCTACTTCTCATTTATCTTTTTAGCCTGCTTCCTTAGTTTCCGATAAATTTAAACTCCGTCTATATGGTAATTTCAGGCCTTCATTTGCATTTTAGGCCAAAATAAGGTATAATGTTAGTGTTAAAAAAGAAGGGGCGTTTTAGATGAAAAAAGGGAAAATATTATTTATTTTTATAAGTATTTTACTTTTAGTAAGTATAACTTTATTAATTACCCATAATAGTTCATTTAGTAATCCATTAAAACCAATTATAAATAAAGATAAAGAACAAGTAAAAGATTATTATAAAGTGGATATAAATGATAAAGGTATAAGTGTTAATTTAAACCATTTAGGTTTAGAATTACCAATAAATGGGGCAACTGGTTATACTTCAGTTAAAATGAATTTAATTAATCAAAATGGCGAAGTAATAAAAGAACTTAATGCCGGTACTCCATTTACTATTTTAGATGAAAATGACAAATATTTTGAAGTTATGTTAGAAGATAATACCACTGGTTTTCTAGATAATACTTATTGTTTAGTAAACTTACCCGATGTCATTCCATCAATTGTTTACGATGATACCAATTCTTATCGTTCAATATTTAGATCAAATGGGGAAAAATTAGAAGGTGTTACTAATGAACAATTATATAATGCCGAAACTTATAATGAAAGATTACAAAGACACGAATTTTTAATGCCGGTTTTATATAATATGGCGAAAAAAATTGCTAAAGTCCAAAATGAAGCTTTAAAGAATAATGAAAGTTTAGTTATTTATGAAGCATTTAGACCATATGAAGTTCAAATGCAAGTATCTAATGCTTTAGAAGAATTAATGAATACCAATGAAGATGTTTATAATTTAATAAATACTCCTCCTTGGGGTAAAGGTTGGTTTATTGCCACTACTCTATCAAACCATCAAAGAGGTTTTGCTATTGATACTAGTTTAGTTAAAGTAAATAAAGCCTCAATTGTTAAGACTGGTGAATATGAATATTTACATGTAGATGAATATAGTGAATATGATATGCCAACACCAATGCACGAATTATCTAGTTTAGCAGCGACTTTTACGACACCAGTTAATAGTTCATCTAAAACGGCTTGGAAAAGTGCTAAATATGCATCTAGTATGAATGAAGATGCTATAAGACTACAAAAATATTGTACCGAAAATGGTTTATCTCCTTTAGCTAGTGAATGGTGGCATTTTAATGATTTAGATAGTAAAGAAGCTACAGATAATAATAAAAGTAATGGTCGATATTATATTGAAACTTGTTTAAGTAAAATTCCAAATTAAAAGAGCGATTAAGGTTGCTCTTTTTTAATTTTCTTCTTTAATTCTAAATTATTAAATATAGAAACAATCAATATGGCTATATAAACCGCAATTACTTTATCAAATATTATAGCGATAATAAATGTTAAAATACCAATAAATATACTATATAATATTTGAGTTATTCTTTTATAGGGGCTATAAA
>CANQHT010000054.1 GCA_947623705.1 uncultured Bacilli bacterium | reverse complement strand
GAAGAATGTGATAGTAGTAATCGTTATAGAATAATTGGTATAAATGAAGATAATGAAGTAAAATTAATAAAAGAAGAGAGTTTGGGTACTATAACTTATGGTAATGATATAGATATAGATACAAGTTGGCCTGATAGTAATATTTATAAAGCATTAAATACTGATAATAATTCATTTTACAATACTTTAACTAATGATATAAAAGATATGATAATTGAAAAAGATTGGTATAATGCTAGAATGTATTGGAGTTTTTTCGAACAAACATCTAAAGATATAGAGAAAATGTATAAAATTGAAACTGGCCAAGAAAAAACAACATATTATGAAAATGTTCCAGTAAGCGAAGAAGGAAAAGAAGGGGTAATTTGTAATATAGTAACAAAAGATTTGGGACATTTAAATGAAAAAATGTGTTATGTTACCAAAAATGAATATGCAAAATCAAAAAAATTCAATATAGGATTAATGTATATCCATGACTATTATTATAGTATTCAAAAAGGTGGATATGATTGCAATTATAATTCAAAAAATGAAGCAATTTGTATGACTTCTTGGATTCTTAATAATGCTAATGAAGAATGGTTACTATCAACTCGTGGATACGCTAACGATTATGGTATTTATTCCCAATATGCAATCACATTAAAATCAGTAGTATCTGATAAACATTATAAATCTAGTTTAAATTATCGTCCTGTCTTTTATATAAGTAAAGATTTAAGTGTTATCAAAGGAAATGGTACAGTTGATGAACCATTTATTATAAAAAAATGAAAGAAACCAAATAAAAAGAGGCTTAAACCTCTTAGTTATTGAAATTATTGTTATTACCAGTAAACCAACCAGCGCCAATAATTATTACGAGTAAAATGAATAAAACAATCCATATTGCAGCCCCTATACCATAACCACTTGTGTATCCAGCATAACCGCCACCACCGCAGCAAGGAGTACTAGCATAGCCACCACCATAGTAGCCATTATTTCCATAATAATACATATTATACCTCCTTTATGTATCTACTATATTTTATTAATCTTAGTCACTTTTTGACATTATTTTTATGCTATTTTTATTTATTAACTTTAGATATTAGTTATTTTATGATATGATTATGGTAGGAATGATTTGATGAAGAAAATATTCAAAAATATCGATAAACCTTTATTAATTGTAACTATACTCTTATGTAGTATAGGTCTTTTGATGGTTTTTTCTTCATCTTTTGCCACGGCAGATTTACGATATCATTTAGCTCCAACCCACTTTTTTGTTCGTCAATTAATATTTTTAGTTTTATCTTTTATTTTAGGAATAATTATTTTAGTTGTGCCAACAAAATGGTATAAAACTTTATCTTGGCTTGGTATGATCGGCATAATTGTCGCTTTAGCTTTACTTTTAGTCTATGGTAAAATTACGAATCACGCCCAAAGTTGGTTTTATATTCCCGGTCTTGGTTTTGCGGTCCAACCGAGTGAATTTGCGAAATCGATTACCATTATTTTTATGGCGATATTTTATAATAGTTTGGTAAGAAAAAAAGTTAAAAATGTTTATTTATATTTATTACCTTTAATTCCAATATTAGTCATAGTATTTCTAATTTTAATGCAACCAGACTTTGGTAGTGCTTTAATTTTAATGGCGATTGCGTTTTGTATTTTTATAAGTGTGCCAATTCATAAGAGTAATTTACCGAAAATAGTCATGTTAATTGGGATTGCGGGAGTTGTTTTAGTCGGAGCTCTTTTATATAGTGGAGCCGATATTTTAAATAGTGAACAAATGAAAAGATTTAACTTTCAAAATCCTTGTCAAAGATATAAAGAAGATACGGGTTATCAAGTTTGTAATGGTTTTATTGCCATTAATAATGGGGGATTAACAGGTGTCGGTATTGGTAATAGTACTCAAAAACATTTATATTTACCCGAAAGTCATACCGATTTTATCTTTGCGATTATCATCGAAGAATTAGGTCTTTTAATGGGCATCTTTGTTATTGGTTTATACATTTTCTTATTGTACCGAATATTAAAGATTGCGAAAGAAGCTTATACTTTACGAAATTCGATTATTGCTTATGGAACATTTTGGTTCTTTACTTTCCATATCATTATTAATTTAGGAGGAATGCTCGCCATAATTCCTTTAACAGGTGTGCCACTTCCATTACTTAGTTATGGTGGGTCATCAACAATTAATTTCTTAGCTATGCTTTTCTTAACGGAAAGAGTAGCATATGAAAATAGTGATACTAAATATCATTTGGCAGTTAAAAAATTAACTAATTAAAAAAATTTAACAAATTTTAATGAAAAAAAAGGAAATCCATAAAAAAACTCTAATATATAAAGTGAAAGGAGGAAAATTATGGATTTTTTTGATTTTGTTAAAACTAATAAATTGACTATTTTAATTATTAGTTTAATTGTCAATGTTTTCTTAGTTATTGCGATAAGTACTGTTGGTATTTTATATTTTCAAAAAGAAGATAGTCCAAGTGCCAAAGTAAATACTTTAGCTAGTGCGGAACCAATAAATAATGAGAATGATCAAAAATTCTATGTTGAAGTTAAAGGTGCCGTTAATAAACCTGGTGTTTATGCCGTAAACAAAAATAATATTTTGAATGATGTTATTTTAATGGCCGAAGGATTTAAAGATAATGCCTATACTAACAATATCAATTTAAGTCGGAAAGTTGAAGATGCGATGGTTATCTATGTCTATACGGAAAAAGAGTATAAGAATAATAATCAAAGTACTAAAACTGTTTATGTTAAAGAAAAATGTGAATGTCCAACTTATGATATTTCGGCTTGTACGGAAAATAAAAAAAGTGAAATTGTTGTTAGTTATGAAAATAGCGATAGTGCAAATAATTCTACAGCTAGTGTAAGTAGTAGTAATACTTCATCTAGTACAAGTCAAGAATCTAAAGAAGAAAATACGAAAAAAATCATTAATATCAATACAGCAAGTAAAAGTGACTTAATGACTTTAACTGGTATTGGAGAATCTAAAGCTGATAAAATAATTGAGTATCGGAATACTAATGGTTTATTTAAGAACATTGATGAAATTAAAAATGTCAGTGGTATTGGTGATGCAATGTTTGCCAAAATTAAAGACTATATTACAGTCTAAAATAACTATCTATGGATTATTTATTTTCTTAATATTTTATATTTTAATTACAACCGTTTTGATTAAGTATGCAAGTATTTATGATAGTCCTACAGAACTTACAGGAATAATTACGGACTTAAATGTTAAAGAAGATAAAATAACCTTTATTTTAAAGGCTAAAGAAAATGTGCAATGTAGTTATTATTATAAAGAAGGGGAAGATGTAAATTATTTACTTGGTAAAAAAGTAAAAGTATTAGGTAAAGTAAGTGATGTAAGTAATAATACAATACCTAATACTTTTAACTATAAGAAGTATTTGTACCGGAATAAGATTTATTTATCTTTTAAAGTGAGTAGTTTAGAAATATTAAGTAATGAAAATATTTTTTATGCTTTAAAAAATAAAATGTTAAAAAGAATTAATAGTTATGATGAAGATATTAAAACTTATTTAAATTTATTTATTTTAGGAGATAAAACTTATTTAGATTCGGATTTATATACCGCTTATAGAACGAATGGAATTTGGCATTTATTCGCGGTATCCGGTATGCATATTGGTTTAATTATTGCCGTCTTAGATAAATTATTAAAAAGATTTAAAAGTAAAAAATTAATTATCAGTGGCGTTTTAAGTTATTTTATGTTTTTAACCAGTTTTTCGGCTTCCGTTATGCGGGCCACTATTTTTTATTTTTTCAAAAACATTTTAGATTACTTAAATATTCCTTTAGATAATAAAAAAGTGCTTTTTTATGTAGCTTTTATTCTTATCTTAATTAATCCCTTTATTATTTATAATACCGGGTTTCAATATTCTTTTTTGGTTACTTTAAGTATTATGTTATGTTCTAAAATGATAACAGGTTCTTATTTTAAACAAATATTTAAAATAAGTTTAATATCTTTTTTAGTAAGTTTACCTATAACTGTAAGTATGAATTATGAAGTTAATTTACTTAGTTTAATTTTAAATATCTTCTATGTCCCATTAATATCTTTAGTAATATTTCCTTTGAGTATTTTAACTTTTATGATTCCTTTTCTAAGTATCTTTTTAAAAGTATTAATAAATATTTTAGAAATATCGAGTACATTTTTTTATCATTTTAAATTTAATGTTAATATTCCGAAAATGGCTATATTAGTAATAATTATTTATTATTTAATCTTGTATTTAATTTATAAAACTAGGAAGAAAAAATATATTTATTTGCTTATTTTCTTATTATTTATAAATTATTTAATTCCCAAGTTAGATAAAAATTATTATGTTTATTATTTAGATGTTTCCCAAGGAGACTCAAGTGTTTTAATTAGTCCTTATAAGAGAGAAGTAATTATGGTTGATACGGGAGGCCTTGTTAATAGTACTTATCAAGTGTCGAATAATACAATTTTATTTTTAAAAAGTTTAGGAATTACGAAAATAGATTATTTAATATTAACCCATGGCGATTATGATCATGCCGGAGAAACTTTAAATATTTTAGATAATTTAAAAGTTAAAAATGTAATATTTAATAATGATGAATATAATAATTTAGAACAAAAGATAATCGAAGAATTAAATAAACAAAAAATTCCTTATCAAAATCAAATTAGTAATTTAAAATGGTATAAAAATAGTTTAGATTTTTTAAATACCAGAATGTATGATAATGAAAATGATAATAGTAATGTCTTTTATACATCTATTTTTGACAATGATTTTTTATTTATGGGAGATGCCGGAGTAGATAAGGAAGAAGACATCATAAATACTTATAATTTACCTGAGATAGATTATTTAAAAGTAGGTCATCACGGGAGTAAAACGAGTAGTAGCAAAGAATTTATTGATAAGATAAATGTCGGGAATGCCATCATAAGTGTCGGCAAAAATAACCGCTATGGACATCCAAATAAAGAGACAATCGAAAATTTAAGTGAGAGTCAAATCTACCGGACAGATTTAATGGGAACCATTTGTTTAAAAATAAATAAGCATAAATTAACGGTTAAAAATTATGTCCCTTAACTACATGAATAAAAAATAATGCCATAAAATAAAGTAACATTATATAATGTTTACATAGATTTAAGGCTATTAGAATAATGATCATCTAATAGTCTTTTTGTTTATAGATTATTTTTATTTTTAATAAATTCTCTTAATATTTTAGTTAAGGCTCTTTTTTCAATGCGGGATACATAGCTCCGAGAAATACCTAAAGTATCCGCAATTTCTTTTTGGGTTAGGGCTCTTGCATTATTTAAACCATATCTTTTAACAATAATTTCTTTTTCTCTTTTATTTAATTTTTTAAAATATTTATTAAGCAGTTCAATATTATCTTTAACTTGTAAGGTATCTAAAATATCTTCGCTTTTATCCTCTAATAAATCGACTAAATTAATTTCGTTTCCTTCTTTATCATAACCAATGGAATCATTTAAAGAAACCGTATATTGATTTTTCTTATTGCTTCGATAGTACATTAAAATTTCGTTTTGGATACAACGAGCCGCATAAGTAGTTATTTTAACCTTTGGCGTTTTCTTATAAGTATCAATGCCTTTAATAAGGCCAATGGTGCCAATTGAAATTAAATCATCCGTATCGGTATTTTTACTATCAAATTTTTTAACAATGTGAGCAACTAAACGTAGGTTATGTTCAATTAATTTACTCCGAGCATCAGTATCTCCTTGAAGCATTAAATCCACATATTTTTCTTCTTCTTCGCTAGATAATGGCTCCGGAAAAACATTACTCCCATAAGAACCGGTAAAAAATAACATACTTTTAATAAGATTAACTAAATTTAAAAACAAAATAAACACTTCCTAATAAAATATATGTCTTAAAATAATTTTAATTAAAAAAAGAACGCTTTAAAAGCATTCTATTCCTCAGTGTTAATTGTTATCCATTCGGTTGTTCCACAGTTAGTACATATTTGGGGTACTAAAACTTTTTTACCTTTGGGTAAATCAATTTTTTTCTCAAGAGTTACACATAAAAGACCGGTTTCTTCATCAATGTAACATCTACCTTGCATTGAGGCTTCTTCACATTTACTACAACCAGGTTTCTTCATTCTATCACCATTCTTATTATGAATAAAAAATCTACAATTATTCATTAAAATAAGATATAATTAAAGTGGTGATGAAAATGGAATATCCAATCCATATGAGAATAAGTAACAGACATGTACATTTAACAGAAGAGGTTTATCATAAGTTGTTTAAGGAGCCTTTAACGAAAAGAGCTGACTTAAATCAAGTGGGGGAGTTTGCCTCAAATCAAACCTTGACGATTAAAACGGGCGATAAAGAAATTAATAATGTCCGAGTTGTAGGTCCTTTAAGACGCTACAATCAAATTGAAATATCGATGCGTGATGCCCGTACTTTAGGGGTTAATCCACCAGTTAGAAGAAGTGGTGATCTTGATGATAGTTTAGAAATTACTTTAAAAACTGATTTAGGAGAAGTTACAACTAAAGGGTTAATCCTTGCAAATAGGCATGTTCATATGACTCCAAAAGATGCCGAATATTATCATGTGAAAGATAAAGATATGGTAGAAATTAAAATACCAGGTGCTAAAAGTGGCATTATGGACGCCGAAGTAAAAGTAACAGATAATGGTTATTTTGAGTTACATATCGATACTGATGATGCCAATGCTTTTTTGATAAATGATAATGATATAGGAACATTAATTATCAAATAATGAGGTATTTATGAAGTGGCATATTGGTAATGTAGAAATAAAAAATCAAGTTGTTTTAGCTCCCATGGCGGGAATTACAAATACTACATTCAGGAAAATTGCTAAAAGTATGGGTGTGGGTTTAGTTGTTGGCGAAATGGTTTCGGATAAAGCGTTAGTTTATGATTCCAAGAAAACTTATGATTTATTAAAAATGAGTGAAAAAGAAAGACCAATTTCGCAACAAATTTTTGGTAGTGAAGCAAAGACGATGGGAAAGGCTGCCAAAATTATTGAAGAATATATGCACCCAGATATAATCGATATCAATATGGGGTGTCCGGTTCCGAAAGTAGCCGTTAAAAGTAATGCTGGGAGTGCACTTTTAAAAGATTTAGAAAAAATTAAAGAAATTGTAAAGGCTGTTGTTCATAGTGTCAGTGTTCCCGTTACGGTTAAAATCCGGAGTGGTTGGGATGAAAATAATATCAATGCTAAAGAGGTTGCCAAAGCTTGCGAAGAAGCGGGAGCTAGTGCAATTTTTGTTCATGCGAGAACGAGAAAACAAGGTTATGCAGGGCTTGCCGATTGGCATATAATCAAAGAAGTTAAAGAAGCTGTTAAAATTCCGGTTATTGGGAATGGCGATATCAAAACTTGTTATGATGCCAAAAGAATGCTTGATGAAACAAAATGTGATGCTGTAATGATAGGAAGAGGTTTCCTAGGTAATCCTTGGCTTATTAAAGAATGTGTGAAATATTTAGAAGATGGCACAATACCTAAAGAAGTAACAATAGATGAAAAAATTAAAATGATGGAAAAAATAATTAATGATTTAATAGATGAAAAAGGAGAGAAACTAGGAGTCCTAGAATTAAGAACCCATTTAATGTACTTTTTAAAAGGTATTCCGAATACTAAGGATTTAAAACTAGCCATTTGTAGGGCATCCACCAGGAGTGAATTATTAAATATTATTGCTAAATTAAAATAAAGGAGTAATTATGCAGTTACTAGAAAATATTCAAAAAGAAACAATTATTATTTGTGAACAAAGTTATAAGAAAGCTTTATTACAAGAACTAAATAAGAAGCATCTTTTTTTGCATCTAAAATTTTTTACGAAAATAGAATTTATTCAAGAATATTTCTTTAGTTATAATGAAGAAGCCATTAGTTATTTAATTAGTAAATATCATTTTAAAATAGATGTTGCTAAAATGTATTTAGAAAATTTA
>CANQHT010000053.1 GCA_947623705.1 uncultured Bacilli bacterium | reverse complement strand
ATAATGAAGTAAAGAAAGGTAATATGCTTGAGAAATTATTATACATATTCGTATGTAATGATAAGAAAAAATTAGATCAAGTATATGACGGGGATAAGTTAATGGGAGAAATAAGAAAAGAAATACAAGAGTTAACTGGCGACTTTGATTCATTATTATACTATGACAAGAAAGCTTTAGAAGAAAGAATGTATCAATATTTAGCAAATAAAAAATTAATTACTAATATGTTAAATATGAATTTATCTGTTACTGATATGGCAAGAATTACTGATTTAACTGAAAAAGAAGTCAATGAAATAATAAAAGAAATTAAAGAAGAGGGATAAAATTAATGAATAAGGTAGAAGGATTACAAGAGTTAACTGGTGTTAAAGTCAATATAAAAATGTAATATTTGGTCCATATAATTATGTAGGAAAACCTAAATTTTTATTTGGACTTTTTCTTACATTTTTATAGTACCATTAACAACTGGCGACTTTGATTCATTATTGTACTATGACAAAAATGCACTTCTTTAAGTGAAGAAGAAATTAAAAAATTACAAAAGAAAATAAAGTAAAAAATAGAATAAATTGGTTATGGAAGAGGTTAAAATACTTCTTCTTTTTTAATATTTAAAAATTTTTTAAAAAAGTTTTAATGAAAAAAAAGGAAATCAGACAAGTTGAGCGAATAATATAAGTGAAAGGAGGAAAAGAATGAAAAGAAAAATGCAATTTACAAGCATCTTTATATGCTGTTTGCTGGGGTTAATTTTTAGTGTGATGCAAGTAAAGGCGTTTACGCTTACCAAAGAGCCACTGGAAAATGTTTGGACTTATCGTCATGGTGGTGGTGTTGGAGCTTTTTCAGGACCTTTCACCTACTACTCTATTGAAGGGAAAACCACCTATTGTATTGAACCGGGAGTACATATCGAAGATAATGCCAATTATATGGGGTTTGAAGGAATGATTAAATCCCCTTATAACCAAGCAATTAATGAAAGAATGGAATTAATTGGTTATTATGGTTTTGATTATCCGGGTCATCAAACTAAAGAATATCGCATGGCTACCCAAGCCTTAATTTGGGAGACAACTGGTCCGCAAACTGTTGAATTTTGGACAGAAAGATCAGGAGGAGGAACACCAATAAGTGTTAATACTGAAAAACAAGAAATTGAAAATTTGATTGCCAAGCATTATGACAAGCCATCATTTAACAATGCAACAAAAGAAACATTTGTTAATAAGGAAGTTAAATTTACCGATAATAATAATATTTTATCCGAGTTTATAGTTCAAGAAAATTCTCAAGTTGATACGCATATCGACGGGAATACTCTATATGTTAAACCTAAGGTTGGTGGGAATATTCAAATTAATTTAATCAAAAAAACTTATACAGAAAATGCTTCTACTCTATTTGTTGATGAAGAAATTGAAACTCAAAAAATGGGTTATTTTGGTTTAACTAATAAGGTAATTGCAACAGTTAATGTTACTAGTAAAACGATTAAATTTGAATTGTCTAAATATGATATTACCACTAAAAAGACACCTCAAGGAGATGGAACTTTAGAAGGAGCCGTTTATGAACTATATAATGGTAAAAATGAAAAATTAACGGAATTAGTAACTGATGCAAATGGGATGGCTTACTATGATTTACCTGGTCCGGATACTTACTCTGTTAAAGAAATAAAAGCCAGTCGCGGTTACTTAATCGACTCCGATAAACCTTCAATTAAAGTAACGGAAAATTTATCTAAAGCTAAAATAAATGTTTACGAAACACCAATTCAAAGAAAGGTGGAAATTTATAAATATTTAAGTGATGGTAAAACGGGCGAAATAACCCCGGAACCTAATATTACTTTTGAATTTTATTTAAAGAGTAAGAATACTTTACAAACGAGTATAAAAACTAATAGTGATGGTTATTTAAGTCTCTATCTACCCTATGGTACTTACATTGTAAAACAAAAAGATGTTGTAGAAGGTTATGAAAAAGTTCCTGATTTTGAAATAACTATTGATGAAAATACACCTAATAAAATCACAAAAATTCTTACTAATAATAAAGAAGCCAATGAAGTTACTTTACAAGTTAATAAAATAGATAGTCAAACTAAAAAGATTATTCCTCTAGATGGTATTAAATTTAAAATAAAAAATACGGATACTAATGAATATGTTTGTCAACAAGTTACTTATCCCACTAATAAAAAAATATGTGTCTATGAAACTAAAAATGGCATCTTCACTACTCCGGAACCACTACCTTATGGCAATTATGCTCTAGAAGAAGTTGATCAAAAAATTAAAGGCTATTTATGGAATAAAGAACCATTAACATTTACGATAAATAAAGATAGTGCTTTTCAACAAGATAAGGACTTAGGTAAAATATTTGTGGTTAATTTTGCTAATGAAGAAGTTTTTGGAGAAGTAAATATTACAAAATATGGCGAAATTATGGCAATAGAAGATAATAATATTTATTATGAAGAAATTCCTCTTGATGGTGTTACTTATGAATTATATGCTAAAAATAATATTTACAGTGGGGATGGGACATTAAAATATAGTAAAGGTACTTTAATAAATACTTATGAAACTAAAAATGGCCAAATAAAAATTGCAAATTTATACTTAGGTAATTATTATTTAAAAGAGATTAAAACTTTAGATGGTTATATTTTAGATACTAAGGAATATGATTTTAAAATTACTTATCAAGATCAATATACCAAAATAGTTTATAAAGATTTAACACTCACAAATAATTTAATCAAAGGTGAATTAAAATTAAGAAAAAAGGATGACTTAAATAATAATTTAGCTAATGCTTTAATTGAGGTCTACACTATTGATGATAATCTAGTTTATACAGGTTATACGGATAAAGATGGTTTATTAACATTAAGTAATTTAGGTTATGGAAAGTATTATTTGATAGAAAAAGAAGCTCCGAATGGTTATGTATTAAATCCAGAAAAAATAGAATTTGCAATTACCAAAAATAAAGAAACTGTTGAATTAGAGCTCATTAATGAACCAATCTTGGGTACATTAGAATTTAAAAAGATTAAAAAAGATACTGATTTAGGTTTAGCAAATACCGAGATTGCGATATATAATGCAAATGATGAATTAATCTATCAAGGTAAGACTTTAGATGATGGCACAATAACAATTGATAATTTACGTTATGGAAAATATTACATAATGGAAAAAACGGCTCCTTTAGGATATGTAAAAAATACCGAACCAATTTGGTTTAATATTCAAAATAATGCCGAAGTAGTTAAAGTAACTTTAGAAAATGAATTAATTACTAATAAAGTAGTTATAACTAAAAAAGATAAAGATACCAAAGAATTATTAAAAGATGCCGAAATATGGGTTTATAATCTTAATGATGAATTAGTATATACTGGCAAAACGGATGAAAATGGCCAAATAATTCTTGATTTAGAATATGGGGATTACTATTTAATTGAGCGAAATGCTCCTTTAGGTTATAATCTTTATTCTGATAAAATTAATTTTAAAGTAGAAAATATAGATGACACTATTAATATTGAATTATTAGATGAAAAGATTAAAGGTACTTTAAAAATTATTAAAACGGATTATGATACTTTAGAATTACTTCCAAATAGTGAATTTGCTTTGTATGATATAAATGACAATTTAATAACAACCGGGATAACTAATTCAGATGGCGAGTTAATAATTAATGATTTAACATATGGGGAATACTATTTAATAGAAACAAAAGCACCAGAAGGATATCTGTTAAATTCTGGTCAAATACCTTTTACCATCAAAGAAAATGGCGAAGTTGTAACAGTGGAAGTGCCAAATCACGAGGTACCAAAACCGAGAATATTTAATGTGCCTAAAACTAGTGATAATAGTAATTTATGGTTAAATATTTTTTCCATTTTTATGTTAATGATAGGAATAAGATTAATTTATGAAAAGAAACACTAAATTAGGAATATTATGTATCATAACTACAACTCTTATTTTTACCAGTTTTCATCTTTACTATTATATTCTTGAAAAAAATGCTAAGGAAATGCTTACTAATTATTTTGAAATATCGCAAAAGAAAGAATCTTATAATTACAAGGATGTTTCACCAAATTATCTAGGAGTTTTAGAAATACCCAAATTAAACTTCCAAAAAGGATTTTTAAATATTGATGATCCCGATAACAATATTAATAAAAATATTCAAATTTTAAATAATTCTACGATGCCTAATAAGGATAATCACTTGCTTGTAATCGCGGCCCATTCCGGTAATAGTCCTCGCTCTTATTTTAAAGATTTAAATAATCTAAATGTTAATGATGAAGTCAATATTTATTACAATAATAGTATTTATCATTATCAAATATATGATATTCAAAATATCCTTAAAGATGGAACTTTAGAAATTTATGAAACTTATGCCACTACTCTCGTTTTAACAACTTGTAATCAAAAAGATAAAACTAAACAAATTGTCATTTATGCTAAATTAGTAAGTGTCGAAATATAAAAAAATTACAACTTTTTACGGTTGTAATTTTAATATGGGCGAGGATATGTTGGATAATAATAACTATAACTATAATTACCATAAGGCATATAAGGATTAAAATTAGGGTTTTGATTTGGTGCTACATTATAAATTGGTCTTGGTCTCGTTAAGCCCACTGCTGCTCCACCAATTAAAGCTCCCCCTAAAAATGGCAACAAAAAGAAGCGGTCATTATTATAATTATAGTTAGGTCTATTCATGGGATATCTATTATTTGCATAATACATTATAATCGTTCCTTTCCCTATATCTTATGTTGAATTATTATTCTTTCTAATTACATCTGCCTACTACTTATAATGCACATATTTTCCCGAATAAATCTCGATTATATTATCTAGCTTTTCAAAATCTTTAGGTAAAATAAAATAACTTTGTTTAGGAAGTTTCCAAATACCGGCTTCCTCTAATAATTTAGCCACAAAATAACTACATACATAACGATTTTTAAATATAATAGGTAATTTAAAATATCTTAAAAATATGCCAAAGTAATCATAATTAAATAATTCTTCGTGCTTTTTCATATATAAGATTTTATCTTTTAAATTTTTATATTGTTCATTTGTTACTAATAATTCATATATGCGACAAGAAGTTTCTTTAAACTTTTTAAAAAACTTACCATTCTTATGTTCTTCAACAAAACCGGCATCGAAAACAGAATTATATTTTCTTCGACCAAAACTATAAATTTTATGACATTTCTTATCAAAAGAAATAGCAATATGACTGTAATTATAACGTGTAAAAAGTTTAATAAACCTAGCTGGAATTGTATAAGTATGCATTTGAATTATATATATCTTTTTCATAAATAGTCCTCTTTTATAAAATTGATTATTAATTTTAAAATTGACAAATGAATAATACCATAAAAACTATTTCTTGACAAGTCACTTAACATATTCAAAACATTTTAAGCATTTTTAACATCGATTAATTCCATATAGACTTTTTTTAAATCACTCTCTTCTATTCCTAAATCCCGTAAAATAGCATAAGCATACTCTATTTCCATTTTAAAAAAGCATTTATCATCACTTAAGATTTTTTGAATTAACTCATATTTTTTTAAATTTTCCACATTATTAACATTTAATTCTATTAATTTATTATTAAGCATTTTTAATTTTTCTAACATTTCTTTATTCCTCCAACTTCAATTATTCCTGGAATTCTTGGATCATCTTTTTCAACATATTCAAATACCCCATTATTAAATTTTTCTTGTAACTCTTCTTTGGAAATAGGTAGTAAATCCATATTGGGATTAAAATAATAATATATATTTTCATTAGGATTTTCTGTAAAACTTTGAAGATTTAAAGTAAAAATAGCACTAGCCATAGCCACTTTTTCCGAATCAAATGGTTCATTATTTCTTATAATGGATACTCTAATATTATTTTGTCTTTCTTGTTCATTAAATAATATTTTTCTTAATTGTAAAACATAGGATAAAGAATCTATTCCCACCATTTTAGTAGCATTTACTTTTTCAATTAAGATGGCTAACTTTTCATTTAAATCAACTTCTTTATAATTTGAAGTAGTTTTTACATATTCACTCATTAATTCATCAAAAGTTTGAATATGTTCAACAGCTAATTTTTCTGTTGTCTCTCTTTCTTGCTTAGCAATAAGTTCATACATTTTAGAAACAGCTTTTTTAAATTCTTCTTGCGTATTGTTATTTTGATTAATACAGTTCAACCCTACTAAAGGTTGATTTAATTTGGCTTGTAATATATCCCCTTGAAGAATAGAAGTAACAGAATCAGCCCGAACTAAATATTTACCACTTCTAAATTCTAAATTGGCATGTCCTTCACCATATGCCTCATCAACCATATTTTTATAATGACTTTTAAACTTTAAACCTAAACTATCTAAAAGCTTAGAATAGATTAAATTAAATTCAAAACAAACAATTTTATTATTACTAGGAGTTATATTAGAAACATAATTAACATTTTTATGTTTTTCTGCAGCAATTCCTTTTTGATTAACAGCATAATACTCCTCATCATAAGTTAAAATTTTACACATCTTTATATAAATATATATCGCTTTCTCTAAATCACTAGCATCTTCTGGCATTCCTAGCATTATGGCTTTTTCTAACTCGGGATTAAGATGCGCATCTTTAAATTTAGAATCTTCTGTTTCTAAATGCGTATTAATTGCTTGTAAATCAATTTTTTGCAAAGACTTAATCGCGTTATATTTTTCTATTACTACAGATGGCATAAGATATTCATCTAAAACATTATTTTCTTTAAAAAATTTATAAGCCGCATATATAAAATGTTCTTTAGGAATATTATTAATACTTTGTATTTCTTCATTACTACATAATTTAGCAAATTCTTCTTCTGATAATAACATAAAAGAAACAATATATTTAAAAGGAATAGAATAGTTTTTTCCATCTATATCAATATTATAATTATTATCTTGATTATTTTCGACAAATTTACTAAAAGTTATGCATTCTTTAAGTTTAGTATATTTTTGCATTTCTCCCGGTTGTAAAACTAATTTATTTGTTGCTAAAAGTTGTTCTATACCTTTAATAATTTCCGATTTTGTATAGTAGACACTTCTGCCAGTATCACCATTAATAATATAATTAACGTGAAAGTCATTTATCTCATTATTAAAGAATTTTCTAGCATATTCATAATAATCATCATCTTGTAATATTTTTTTAAGAAATAGAACACTAACTTCTTCATTATCTATTTTTATTTTTTCACTATTTACAATTTTTTCTATCTCATCTTTAGATCTAAAAAGAGTAAATTTTACCAAATCTTTCAAATAAGGATATTCTTCTAGCACTTGTTCTGGAGTTAAATTTTCCATAATATACCTCCTGTATTTTCAATTTAATTATAACATATTTAAAATTTTAAACCTATATTTCTATTCAAAATAGTCTTTAACTTTACATTTATTTAAAAAAATAACACTCATTCACTAGAATAAGTGCTCACTCAAATTCAATTTGGGTAGACATTCAACTCGCTAAAACTGAATGTTCCCTTTTTTTATTTTATGCAAGTTTCCTTGCCAAATACATAACAACTTGTTATTTATTTTCAGCAACTATTTGATAATCATCAGAATATATAATATTTTCAACTTTTTCAAATGTTTCAACCTTAATATTTTTTTATCTAAATATTGATATATTATAGTTAATGTTTCTTTATTAAATATTTCAAAACCTTTTTGTGTGAAATAAGATCTATTTTCAGTAGCATACGTTGGTGGTTTTGGTAACCAATTTATTTCTTTTAAAGATAGTAAAGTATCTTTATTTACTGCTTTTTTTTAATTCATTATAAATTCCTTAATTATTATATGTTACACGATATAATGGTTCCACTTTTAATATTCTCTCCTTATCTTGTGAACATATTGTTTTGCCAATATGCAAGTGTATTTTCTAAATTACAAATATTCATTTAGTTTCAATTAAATATTTATCAATATTTTCTAATTCCTTTATTCCATTATTATTCTTTAAGATTTCCATTTGATTTCTA
>CANQHT010000052.1 GCA_947623705.1 uncultured Bacilli bacterium | reverse complement strand
TTGAATTTTATAAATTAATAACCAATCTGGAGCAATATGACATTCATAGCAATCTTGATAATTTTTATCGTTGATTAATTTATGGTTACGATATTTTTTGGGAAGTTCTTTGGCATTCGCTAATAATTCAACAACTTTTATTAACTTTTCTAAATTTTTATTTTGTTTAGATATTTTTTTAAATTATTATTGAACTTGGAAGTAGATTTAACTTCGTAAAGAGAATTTTGAATATTAATTTTCGTCTTCATTTAATATATCCTCAAACATTTTTCTAACATTATGATAGCCTTTAGCCTTTACTTTACCGTTTAAAATATCTTCGCTTTCATCTAATGCTTCCATTAATTCTTTACTAGGTTTAGGATTTACTTCTTTAACTTCAAATGGTAGTCCACGTTCAAAAATTGCTCTTTTTAAAAAAATATTAATCGCTGTACTCATATTAAGTCCAAGATTATTAAATAATTCATTTGCTTCTTCTTTAACATCAGTTGGAACATTAACATTAATCGCACTAGTTAGATTAGCCATACTTCTCTCATCTCACTTTCTAATAGTAATATACTACAAATATAAAAAATATCAACATAAAGCATTATATTATATGTATATTATAAATAAATATGTGTATATATTATAAAAATGTCTAGTATCTTAAGTTCTTTATAATATCTATAGACTTTTAAGTAATTTTTTAGTAAAATTAAAATGTGATAATTATGAAGAATAAAGGATTTACATTATTAGAATTACTAGTGGTTGTTGCTATTTTAGGATCTATAGGGTTAGTAGTAACTGTGTCATTAAATAAGACTTTAAAAAATACTAATCAAGAAGAGTGTGATGCATTTGTTACTGAAGTCGAGGATGCGGCTTGTGTATATGTTACTTTATCAAGAAGAGAACATGCTTGTAGCAGACCAGGTTGCGAGTTACCTTTGAGTGCTTTAGTTACCGAAGGTATGGTTGATACGGAAAAAAATGCCTGTACGGGAGAAGATATAACTAAATCATATGATGAAAAAGTTAAAGTGACTTGGGATGATGCTGGTAATAAAACCTGTGAATATCTAGGGGTAAAAGATGCGAAATAAAATATTAGAATTTTTAGAAAGTACGGATAAAGCCAAATCGTTAATTGAAATTAATGATTATTTAAATTTGCATACTAGTGAAGAGTTAGAAGAATTACAGAGTGAAGTGAATAATCTTGTTACTGAAGGTTTAGTTCACGAAACCAAAAAACAAAAATATTTATTAATGAAATATTGTAAGTCCCTACATACTGGTCATTTAGATATGACTAAAAATGGTTATGCTTTCTTAATTCAAGATAATGGCGAAGAAGATATCTATATTAGTAAAGATAATTTAAATGGAGCAATTCATGATGACTTAGTTTTAGTAGATATTTTTATGCGGAATGGTAAAGTAGAAGGTAAAGTTTTAAAAGTTTTAGAACGCAAATTAAAACAAGTTATTGGCGAAATTTTATACATCGAAGATAAACCAACTTTAATTTTAGATGATAAAAAATTAGATATCGATGTAGATTTACAAAATAATTTTGCTAATTTAGTTGATGGCCATAAAGTTTTAGTAGAATTAACGAAACAAATTAGTTCTAAAAAATTTGTTGGAGTAGTTAAAAAAATTATTGGTCATAAAAATGACCCCGATATTGATATTTTAACTATTGCTTATAAATATAATATTGAATTAGATTTTAGTGATGAAGTAAAAGAAGAATTAAAAAATATTCCCGATGAGGTTTTAGAAAAAGATAAAAAAGGTCGAGTTGATTTAACTAGCGAAGAAATATTTACTATTGATGGCGATGATACTAAAGATATAGATGATGCCATCAGTATTAAATATGCAGATGGCTTATATACTCTAGGTGTTCATATTGCGGATGTTTCTTATTATGTGAGACCAAATACAGCTTTATATAATGCCGCTTATGAAAGAGGAACCTCTTCTTATTTAGCGGACAAAGTTCTCCCTATGTTACCCCATGAATTATCTAATGGAATATGTTCTCTTAATCCCGGAGTAGAAAGACTAGCGATTTCGGTTACCATGCAAATTGATGAGAAAGGAAAAGTTAAAGATTATGATATCTTCCCATCAATTATTAAGAGTCGTAAGCAAATGACTTATAAATGTGTTAATAAAATTTTAGAAGAAAATACAGTGCCGGAAGGTTATGCAGAATTTCAAGATAGTTTATTAAAAATGCATAATTTAGCCAAAATCCTTCGGAAAAGATTAGTCCAAAATGGTTATATTGAATTTGATATTCCGGAAGCCAAGATAGTCCAAGACGAAAATGGTAAATGTATTGATATAGTTAAAAGAGAGCAACATGAAGGCGAAAAATTAATCGAAGACTTTATGATTGCAGCGAATGAAGTAGTGGCGACACACATCTATAATATGGACCTACCTTTTATCTACCGGGTTCATGGAATGCCTAAACCTGAAAAAATTACCGACTTCTTAAATATGTTAAAAATATTAAATATTCATGTTAATACCAAGGGTATAAGTAATTCTAGTAAAGATATGCAAGTTATTTTAAATGATTTAAAAGATGAAAAAGATGCACCAATCTTATCTAGTATGCTTTTAAGAAGTATGCAAAAAGCGGTATATAGTCCAAATAACATTGGTCACTTTGGTCTTGCTTTAAAAAATTATACCCATTTTACTTCACCAATAAGAAGATTTCCAGATACAACAGTGCATGAATTATTAAGAACTTATTTATTTAATAAACAAATCGATAATGAAACAATAGATTATTGGGCTAAATTTTTACCTAACATCGCCGATCATTCTTCCGAAAGAGAACAAGCAAGTGTCGAAGCCGAACGCGAAGTTGTTGATATGAAAATGGCCGAATATATGGAAAGTCATATTAATGAAGAGTATGAAGGAATAATAACAACTGTTACTAACTTTGGTTTCTTTGTGGAACTACCTAATTTAGTGGAAGGTTTAGTCCATGTAAGTACTCTTCCGGGTTTCTATAATTATGTTCCTGAGTTACTAGCCTTAGTTAGTGCAGATAAAAAAGTAATGTACAAAATCGGTGATTGTGTTAAAATAAAGGTAGTTAATGCTAATAAAGAAGCACGAATGATAGATTTTGAGGTTATAAATGGAAATAATTAATAGAAAAGCAAAATTTGATTACTTTATCGAAAGTGAAATAGAAGCCGGTTTAGTTTTAACAGGTACCGAAATAAAATCAGTTAGAAAAGGTTCGGCCGATTTAAAAGATACTTATGTTAGAATCAAAAACGATGAAGCTTTCATTATTAATATGTATATTGCTAAATATGAAGAAGGTAATATATTTAATCACGATGAAAGAAGAGAAAGAAAATTACTCTTACATAAAAAAGAAATTAGAAAATTAAAGGAACTTACTAAAATTGAAGGTTATACTTTAATACCTATAAGATGTTATATTAAAGGGGAATATGCTAAAATAAGTGTAGGTATATGTAAGGGTAAGAAAAATTACGATAAAAGAGAAGCCATCAAAGAAAAAGATTTAAAAAGATTAGAAAGTTAGATATAAATTTAAGATTTTGCAATATATTTAACTAGGAGGAATAAAAATGGAAAAATTAATTGAATTTGTTGGTAATAATTATGCTTGGTTTTTAACAGTTACAATCATTTTGTTATTTGCACTTATTGGTTATATCTATGATACAAGAAAGACTAAAAATGATTTACTTAAAAAGAGTGAAGATGAAATGAACGAGATGGATCTAGAGAATATTATGGTACCGGAAGGTAAAAGTTTATCCGATATGGTAACAACTTCTAAAAATATTAATCCAGAAACAAAAGGGGTTGAGTTAACTGATGCTTCAATATTACATGGAGAAAGTAGTCAAAATAATCCCAATTTTACGGCAGTTCAAGAAGAACCGATAACAAATATTAATGCCGTAGCGAATGCCCAAGCAGTTAATGGTATGAATACAACGGCAAGTGTTAATAATGTTGCAAGTCCCGTTAATCAAACTGTAGCACCCCAAGCTGTTCAACAAAGCCCAGAAAATCCTGTAAATCCCGCAAATAATAACTAGCAAAAGCAATTTAGTCCTTAGGGACTTTTTATTTTAGAAAAAATTTGCTATAATAAATTAGCAAAGAGATAAGGAGTTGAAGATATGAATTTATCTTTTATCTGGGGAGTTTTTACTAAAGTTATTGATATTAGCATAGTTTGGTTAGCATTCTACTATATTTTAAAAAATGTTAAAAATAATATTAAAATGGTTTTAATTGTTAAAGGTGTTGTAATTATTTTACTTATTAAAATTCTAAGTGATTTATTAAATCTTTACACCGTTGGAGTTTTACTAGAATATGTTGTTGCATGGGGACCTTTAGCCATTATTGTTATATTTCAACCCGAAATTCGGAGTGTTTTGGAATCAATTGGTAGAACCCAACTTTTAGGGCGTCATAAAATTTTAACTGTTGATGAAAGAGAAAAAGTAGTATTTGAAATAATGAAGTCTATTGAATATTTTAAGAAAAATCGTATCGGTGCTTTAATTGTTATTGAAAGAGAAATATCTTTACAAGAATATATTGATAATTCCACAAAAGTATATGCCGATTTAACTGATGATTTACTTGAAACAATATTTTTTCCCAATTCACCAATGCATGATGGTGGGGTAATTATTCAAGGAGATCGAATTACTTGTGCGGGTTCGGTATTTAAAACAAGTATGAATCCGGGTATTTCAAAAAGACTTGGTACTCGTCATAGAGCAGCCTTAGGTATTGCTGAAGAAAGTGATGCAATTGCATTAGTAGTATCTGAAGAAAATGGGCGTATTTCAATTGCTTGCAATAATGAATTAAATTATAATTTAACATTAGATGAATTTAGAATGAAATTAATTGATGAATTAAGTCCAAAGACTGAAGTATTCTTTGAGGCTGAAGAAAATGAAAGTGGTGAAGATAATGATTAAATTTTTGAAAAAAATAGGTCGAATTATCTATACTATTATTGATTCATTCTGTAAATTTATCGATAAGATAATTATTATGCCTATAAGTAGGTTAGTTTATAATATTTCTAAATCTCTTGGTGGTAATAATACTAGTTTCAATAAACTTTTAAATCATCCAAGATTCTTAATTATCATCTCCTTAGTATTTGCTATTATTTGTTTCTTACTTATTGATAATAAAGTTATTAGTTTAATTAGTAATGAAGCCGAAATTATTAAAGATGTTCCGGTAAAATTAGTTTATAATGATGAGGCCTTTGTAGTAGAAAATGTTCCAGAAACAGTTAATATTACTATTGCTGGTGGTAAGTCATCTATTTATTTAGCAAAACAACTTGGGGAATTTGAAGTTGAGTTAAATTTATCAAAATATAAAGAAGCCGGTACTTATCGAGCATACTTTACTTATTCAAAAAATATTGATTCCGTAGATTACATTTTAGATCCATCATATATTAATGTCGAAATTGAAGATAAAGTAAGTGAACTTAAAACTGTTACATATGATTTAGTGGGTACTGATAATTTAGACAAAAAATTAAGTGTATCTAGTGTTACTCTTGATAGTAGTGAAGTTGTTGTTAAAGGTAGTCAAAAATCCATTGATAAAATAGCGACAGTTAAAGCATTAGTATCTGTTGCTAATGATTATAAAGAAGCCGGTACTTATGAACTTAAAGATATTCCTTTAGTAGCGTATGATTATAATGGTGAAATAATAAAAAATGTAGTTATTGTAGATAAATCTTTAACTGGTACTTTAGTTTTAACTGATAACCATGTTACAGTACCAATTTCTGTTTTAACTACTGGTGATTTAATTAAAGGTAAAGCAATCGCCGATATTACCATAAATGATAAAGCTGATTATTCTGTCGATATTTATGGTGAAGAGGAGGATATTAAAGATATTAAATCTGTTCCAGTATATATTAATGTAGATGGCAGAGGTGCTGAAGCGGTTAAAACTTATACGGTTGTAATTAGTAAACCAGTTGGGGTAAGAGAATTGAGTATTAAGAATGCTACAATAAAGGTTACTTTTGGAGATGAAGAGCAAAAGACTGTGGATATTAGTAGTGTTGATGGTTTAAATGTTCCAGATGGTTATGATGCTAAAATTGCTAATAAAACCATCAGTGTTCAAGTTAAAGGTGTTAGATCTAACATTGATAAAATAACGGCAGCAAATATTAAACCATATGTTGATTTATCTGGTTTAGGTGAAGGTACTCATGAAGTAGAAATTAAAATAAATAATGATAATCCATTAGTTAATTATGTATTCACTAGTACCGCTACTGTTACAATTACAAAGAAATAATGCAATTTTGATTGCTTTTTTGCTTTCTTTACAAAATAAATGCTAAATAATTAAAATAGAATTGAGAATATATTATTTAAGTGATAAAATTTTTATAGGAGGTATAATGAATACCAAAAGAAATATTAATAAATTAGTCTATAAAGCAAATTTTTTTAAAAATTTGATATTATATATTGTACTAGTTATACTTATGTTATTTTGTGGAATGGGATTTTTAGCAGCTAGTTTAGAAAATAACCAATTTTATAATATAGGAAAAATATTATGCTGGCTTTCTTTTATATTTGCAACTGGATTATTTATAATTTATTTTGTTTTAAAAAAACATGTTATATATTATTATGAAAGTCAATGCCTTTTTCCTAGTTTAAAAGGTGACTTTAGTGAATTAGAATATTCTGAACATGGTTATTTAGATAATACAATTTTAGATGCATTACATTTAAATGATGAAAATTATCGTTACGATAAAATTAAATGTATAATTAGTAATCAAATAAAAGGTATATATAAGGTTATAAATTTTAAACAATGTAAGATTTTGGTTAAAGAAGAAAAACAAAGTACAAGCCTACTAACTAATGAAAGAACTAAAAAAACAAAAATTCTTTTTAATGGTTATATATTAGAAATACCATCTAATGTGGTAAAATCAACTTTATTACTTGCTACAAAAGATTTAAAAAATGTTCAATTACCTTTTAAAAAATTAAAATTTGATGACAAATATTTAAATGATAATTTTAT
This sequence comes from uncultured Bacilli bacterium, assembly GCA_947623705.1. Classification (GTDB taxonomy): domain Bacteria; phylum Bacillota_I; class Bacilli_A; order RF39; family UBA660; genus SIG200. Next base: position 1,261 of record CANQHT010000052.1, on the reverse strand, counting down.
TATAACAAGTGATAATGAATTAGAAATAAAAAAAGTTGTTAGTACAGATAATTTTATAAATAAGTTACAAAGTGTTCAAGAATATATTATTAAAGATGAATTTTTTATGTTTTTTAAAAATAATAAATTATATTTTGGTATTAATAATAATAAATATGGTATTGAAAAATATTTAAATAAAAAAATGAATGAAAACCAAATTAATAATTTGATTATGAATTATAAAAACGATATAAAAAAATGCATAGATTTATTTTATAAATGATAGTTAACAGTATGAAAGGAATGATTAAGTTTATGGAAGAAAAAATTTATGAAAATGTTATAACTGATAAGAAAGTAAAAGAATATTTTGGCGATTTAGCATTATCTTTATTAAATAATTTAAAACTAATTGATAAAAATAAAGATTTAAAGCATTTAGTTGTTGAATTTGGTTATTTATTTAAAGCCGGTGAACCTGATGATTATTCTACAATGTTTAAAGTTATAATTCCTAAAAAATTATTTAAACCTGAAAGAACATTTTATTTTGGTACACAAGAAGGAAAGTTAATGTTATTAAATGAAGCTTTTACGGAAGAAACTTTTAGAAAAATTCAAAGTGATATGTTTATTAGGCATAGAGTAGATTTAAATACTCTTAATAGTAATGACTATAAAATGGAACTATATTAGTAACTATGCATAATATATTAATAATTGCAATAGATTTTTAATAGAAAATTATTTTTTGACGCAAATTTGACATAAATCACAAAATTTGCTATAATTTTATCGTGTGGTGCACTATTCTAGTCACTTACATTGTCTGAAGGTAGGGCTAAAAATCTACTAATAGAAGAAGACACTTTATGTAATTCGCTTTTTCTGCCCAAGTTAGGGCGATTATGTAATTTTAAGTTTAAGGAACGATATAATGGCATATATTCTCAATTCCTTATTCTACGTCGCATTAATTAAAATTCTTGCCCTGAGTGGTAATGTGGAATACTTAAATTGTTTACAATGGTTAGGGGTTGAAATCATTACTGCAAAAGGGGATAAGGACAATCACTGGTGTCAGAGAAAATCTCTAGAGTGTACATATTATAAGTATTAAAGTATGGATTAAGTGGCAATCGAGTAATTAGACCGGTAACGCCTAATTGTTTTCTTTAAAGAGAAATCGCTAACGGGTAACTTTTAGTAGAAAATAGAGAAATTCAACTCGACCTAAACCATAAAATTGATTTATAATATACCATATTTTTTTTATTTT
>CANQHT010000051.1 GCA_947623705.1 uncultured Bacilli bacterium | reverse complement strand
TTGCAAGATTTAGGAATTTCTATCGCTGGTGTAAAAGTAGATGATAAATCAAACGAGATTACTGCTATTCCTGATCTCTTAGATTTAATAAATATAGAGAATTGTATTATTACAATTGATGCTATGGGATGTCAAAAAGATATTGCTCAAAAGATTGTAGAAAAAGAAGGTCATTATTGCTTTGCTGTAAAAGAAAATAAAAAAAATTTTTATTTAGATATTAAAGATTATTTCGATTTTGCTTTAAATGATAATTTGGAAAAGAAAAAAATAATTACCTATGTAACTACTAACAAAGACCACGGAAGAATAGAAAGAAGAGAACATTATATTGTTTATGATATAGATTGGCTTTATGGTAAAGAAAATTGGGAAAATATAAGTATGATTGGTATGACTCGCAATTATCGTGAAATAAATAATGAAGTTTCTATACAAGAAAAGTATTATATTTCTGATTTAAAATTGTCCGGACAAGAATTTGCTAAAGTTGTAAGAGGTCATTGGTCTATTGAAAATAATCTACATTGGATTTTAGATGTACATTTTAGAGAAGATTGGAGTCTTTGTAAAGAGGAAAATGCATTAAAAAATCTGGCTACTATAAGAAAAATTTGTTATAACTTAACAAAACTAGACCCTTTTAATTCAAAATTAAGTTTTAACAAAAAACTTATGCTTTATAATCACGATTTGAATAACATAAAAAAATTAATATTCGATGTTATTCCTTCCTGAATATTAATTTTTATTATTTTTATGCGGATGCCCTACATTTAAAAACTTTATCAAATGATAAAGTTTTATAAATTCTTTACAATTAGTTTGTCATATTGGCTGTAGCTGTTGATGTATCACATTTACCACCAGTTAAACATTGAACGCAAACATTATAATCTGCTTTAGTTGCATCGGACATTAATGCCAAAGCATTAAATAAAGCACTTACAATTGTTGGAACAAAGAATACAATAACTGCTGCAATAAATCTTTTAAGTAAAGCATTTACTGATTTACTCATTGCTTTTTCATCACTTGATATAACAGCTTTTCCTAAATCAACCATTCCTAAAATAATTAAAATTAATGGAATAACGATTTTAATAATAGTTACTACATATCCTAAAACATTCCAAATATTTGCTGTATCAGCGCAAAAACCTCCAATTAACATAAAAAACCTTCTTTCTCCTTTTTCTATTTAAATTTTAACTAATTAATTATTGAAAGTCAATAAAATTACTAAAATTTTACATTTATTTATCATTTTTTGTTATTTTCATTTAATCTTGAAAAGCCTAACGCGATTAAAAATTCCGTTATTTTCTTATTATTATCTAATTTTTCATCTAAACAAGGTATATTAAAGAATACTTTACTTCCACTTTCATATTCAAAATCAGATACATCATTATTATTTAAAACACTTCGATTTAAAACAATCTTTTTATTTCTTAATTTATCAAATATTTTCCGATCTGTTCTAATTAACTTATTTAATTTTAAAATACCGGGTTCTATTAAATAAATAATTTCATTACATAAACTTTCATCAGCATCATTTAAATCAACTAAGATAACATCGGCATTACTATTAGATATTTCAAAAGAAGCATTCATAAAATCAATACTCTTTAAAAATTTATCATTAAAATATTCAAAATCATAATTATTTATTTCAATGGCTTGAACTTTATAAGCACCTTGTAAATGCTTTTTTAACATATAAATTAAAGTAGTCGCCCCTGCATGTTCCGTAACATTTTTAAACCCAATAATTCTCTTTTCTAATTTAACATTCGCTACTTCTTCTTTATCAAATGTGGTCTTAATTGGACTAACATCTAAACTTTGATAATTAGCCACATCTTTATAAGTATTTGAATTTTGAATTAAAAAAGGAATAGAATCAATACTTCTCGTAAAATTATAAATACCTATAGATACTAATTGACTTAAAAATTGGGGAGAATTAACTTTGGGTGAATCATCTAATAAAATAATAACTTTATCCATATCAAAATTAATGGATAATTCCCGCATAGTTTGAATATTTTCATAATTTTTAATGGCCGTTATATCTATAACCATTTTATTATAGAAGAAATTAGCAAATTGACTAGCTAAATCTTGCACTGAAAATTCGCCATTAATGGTTTTAATGACATCGATATTTAAGGTACCAAGTAATGCTTGATACTTATTTGATACTATTACATTCATAAATACACTCCTAACCTAATTTTTGATTTTCACTATATAATTGAATTTCCTTTGTTTGACCTTTAATACTAAAATTAGTTAAATCACCAAAAAAGGGAATATTAAATCTAAAAAATAATTTAATATCATAATAAATATAATTTCCGTTTTCTACCCGACATCTAGCATTCTTACAACTATAACTAAGACAATAAGCATATTCTTTATCACTTTGAGCTAGTTCATACATTGTATCATCTAGACTAAGCATGCCATAATCGCCTTCTTCACAATTTCCTGTTTCATGATAACCACTGTTAGCTAAATAATTGTTAACAATTTTTAAAGCTTTATCATTAGTTCCTTCATATTTTTCAATTATCGAAATAGTTTCATTTTTAAGTTTATAAACACGATTATAGGTTATCGCTAAAGCTAAAAAGGCTGAGAATATCAAAGTAAGAACTAAAATTATTTGAAAAGTTGTTGTTGTTCCAATAGATTCCTTCATAATATTACCCCATTATCGTTTTGGTTGTACCATAAATTTTAAAATTCATAACATTATTAATAATTGGAATATCTAATTGATAAAATAATATTACATCATAGTAAACCATTGCCGGAAATTTAGATTTTTTAACTTCACATTTATTATTCTTGCATTGTTCAGTTGCAGAATCATTAAAAGTTTTAGCAACATCATTTATTCTTATACAATAGGAAGCATTACCATTTGCTAATGCACCTTCACGATTGTATCCTTGAAAGTCATCAGGACATTTACCAGTTACTCTATAACCCGCTAAATTCATTTCTTCCGCAATTTTTAAAGCGACATCTTCATTCAAAACATAACTATCTCCTTCTTTATGACTAGCAAATTTATCATTTTGAATGATATTAATAATTTCATCTTTAACGGAAAAAGCTTTCGAATGATTGATTGTTAAACACATTATACCAGCAAAAACCAAAATAAATAGAATTGCTATTTGAAATATAGATACACCACCAATCGCTTCTTTCATAATTCACTTCCTACCCTTTATAAACACACTCAAATGTATTAGACTCATCACCTTTAGCATGACAAGTTATATAGTCACAACCATCTTTATTGGTACATTTTTCACATATAGCTTTACTACATTGTGAATTTTCGTCAAAATTATTTTTTATTAAAGGCCACAATGTATAGTAAAAAAAGGCCATCAGAACTCCAATAGCCAACATTACAACAACAGTGGCATTTAATTCTCCTGTTGCTTCTTTCATCTATTTACTCCTATACTACTAACCAGCACAAGTTTTTGTATTGGTAGTACCATTGGCATCAGTATAAGTACAAACACCATTATCACAATCAATTGTACCATCGTCAGTAGCCATATTATATGGTCCTGTTCCTGCGGCATTACAAGCAGAAGTTAAAGCCATACCTGTTTTTATTGAAGGCCAAATTAATAAATAAAAGAATGCTCCAATCGCAGCTATTGCTACTACAGTTACAACTGTCATATTTAATTCACCTGTTGCTTCTTTCAAAGTTATCTCCTCCTTTATTATCTATTTTTATTATAACCAACTATTTTTAAAATAGCAATTAATTTTTCTAAAAACATTTATTTATTTATTAAATTAAACATTTATTTGACACTTTTAAATTAAAAAAACAAAGAATAATTTATTTCTTTGTCAATTTTTAACTTTTAAATCTTCAATTTGTTCAATACTTAATTTGGTAATTTTAGCAATGGTTTTTACATCCATATTTTCTTTTAGCATTTCTTTGGCAATTTTCATTTGTTCTTGCTTATGACCTTCTCTAATGCCTTCTTTAATTCCTTCTTCTTTTCCAATATCTAAAGCTCTTATTTTGATTTCATCTTCTCTTGATATGGTTCTTATTATTGTGTCATCTGCATTTAGAATATACACTTTTTCTTTCACTTCCTTTACTAACTTACTAAATTAATTCTTAACTTTTAAATCTTCAACTTGTTCAACACTTAACTCGGTAATCTTAGCAATGGTTTTTACATCCATGTCTTCTTTTAACATTTTTTAGCAATAGTCATTTGTTCTTGTTTATGACCTTCTTCTTTTCCAATGTCTAAAGCTCTTATTTTGATTTCATCTTCTCTTGATATAGTTCTTACTATTGTGTCATCTGCATTTAGAATATACACTTTTTCTTTCACTTCCTTTACTAAATTATCATATTTACTTAAAACTGCTAATTCTTTTTTATCCGCTGCTAACATAACTAAATAAATATGTTTCTTTTCACCTTTGATAATTTTATCATACCAAATTTTCTTATACTCGGCAACATTCACCGTTATAATATGAAATTTTTGAGAATATAAACGATTATTATCATTTCTTACTTTAAATTCTTGCTTTATCGGATTTTTAAAATTATCATCAAAATTTAAATCAATATGAATAATTTCTTGAACATTCTTTTTTCCTCTTTGAATATATTGGGAAAATAAAGAAGCATAATAACCTAGATTACGGTCTCTTATCGAACTTCCAAAATTTATATTGATTTCAACATTAATAATCAAATCATCCTTTGTCCTTAAAATAATATCTAGAGTATTAACTTTGGCATCTTTATTCTTGACTGGCATTTCTGTAGGTATATATTTTACTACTTCGACTTCTTTCTCTAATATATCCGAAAGAATAGCATTAATTACTCTAGTATCGTTTGGGTTACAAATAATTGATTTAAAAATCCGATCATACTTAAGGCTAAAGAACTGAATATTCTTATCCATAATTTTCCTCCTTTCAATTATATTATTCGCGCAATTTCTCTGATTTCCTTTTTTTTGACTTAAATTTCTAAAATTTTTTTTACCAAAATAAAAAAAGACCCATAAAGGTCTATAAATCCATCATTTGTAAAACCGCAAAGACTAAGAGAACCATAACACCTAAACCAGTAGAAACTAACATACTCATAGTTTTACTTTCCATCTTATCCAGACGATTCTTATATTTTGTTTCCCTTGCTTTTTGTTGTAAGTTCGAAATAGTTCTCGAAAACATTAACATTTGTTCTTGCTTCCGATCTTGACTACCTAAACTTAACCGATATAAAAGACGCATCATTCGCATCGAATCTCGTACAGGATATTTTCTCGCAAAATTCATATACGGATCAATTGAATCATTACCAGAGTTAATTTCATTAATCATCTCTTGTAAACCATCTTTAAATATATCGGGAGCATCGGAAATAGACTTACCAATTGCTACCGGTACGGTATAGTGTTGAATCAATATTTCAATACTTTTTAGATAATGCGGTAACATACTATCAATATAGAATATATGTTTTTTATAATAAGATTTAATATTTGAATAATCTATTTTAAAGACTAAATAACCAATAACAAACGAAATAACTATTTTTAAAGCATCTAAACTTTTAATAAAGAAAAATAAACAAATTATTATAACTAATAAACCATTTCTAATTCTTTTTATAAATATAGTATCAGCATTTACATTATCGCCATATCTAGCCCGAACATAAAAATCCCAATCATCTTCTTTTAACTTTCTAAATAAATAGAAATTATCATTAATAAAATCTTTAATACTCATTTGACCATTATAACTCATTACAAAGAATATTATAAGTGCAATTAAAATTATCTCTATTTGCATTATTCAGCCCCCACATCTTCATTATAATATTTTTCTCCGGAAATAACGAAGAAGATATTAATAATTATTATTGCATGTAAGATAACTTGTACATACCAAATATTAAGTAGTTCAATATAATTATCTTTACCAAGCATGAATTCGACTACTACGACTAAGAAGAATAATACGGCGGCGAAAGTTAAAAATCTTTTATGGAAATTCTTCCGATCCATTTGGTCACGATAAACACCTTCAACTAAGGCATCGATATCCATAGACATATTTTCCAAAGATTCGCCAGCATCTCTCGCCCCTTCTTTGGTAATTTGCAAGAATAATTGATGCATATTTTTAACCATATAGAAAGGATATTTACTATTAAAATACTCGATTGATTCATCAATAGTACCATTTTGATAAGATAAATCAATCATTTTTTTAATATCTCCTAAAACAGGTTCTTCTATAATTCCGGAATCTCTAACACCCTCTAAACTTTTAACAAAACTTTGGGTAGTATTAAATTCCATTATTACATTGGTCGTATAAGTTTGGATTTGTTCAAAAATAAATTCACTATAGACTCTTTGACAACGTAAGTAAGCAAGATATGGAATAAAAGCAATGGTAGCCCCAGCATAAACTAAAGCCCAAATAATACTATAAAAGTAAAAATATCCAATTAAAGCCGCAAAACCACCAAGCATAAATACTTGGGTAATATATTGTCTAGTTGTATATTCTTGCCCTAATTCTTTAGCTTTTTCTCTTACTACTTTAAAAGAGTATGGTGCATATTTATCGTATAGACCACCAACTTTTTCGGCTACATTTTTATAAGATTTACCATTACGATACATAATTACCGCAATAGCTAAAACGAGTAATATAATTAATTCTGGTAATGTTCGCATTTATGCACCTTCTTTCTTTTATTTATTATAATGAATCTATAACTTCTTTATTTTCTGGGGTTGTATTTTCTTTAACTTCTGTAGTATTACTTGCATTATTACTACTTTCTTCTTCCGTAGTAACAAATAAATTATCTTTTAAAGTAACCCCTTGACTACCTAAATATTCTTTTAAATACTTCGTTGGGTTATTAAATTGAATCGCGCCATCTAAGTTCTTTTTATAGATAACATTTGCACCGGCATTATTATCATCATCAACATAAAATTCACATACTTCGACAATTTCTCTTTGGAAACGACCAAGTTCCGCACTCATATAACCTTTAACATGAATAGCCAGTTGCACATAACGGTGAATTGATTTTAAGAATTGATCAATATCTTGATTAGATTCTAGTAAGGCATATAAACGCATTGGTACGTTAATTGCTCTATCAGAGTGAATTGTGGATAAAATATTGTGACCTGATGAAATAGAGTTTCGGACAGCTGTAACAGCTTCGGCTGAACGAACTTCGGATAGTAAAATCCATCTTGGGTTTTGCCGCATACAAGCTACTAATACATCAGAATATGACGCAATATTATTCGTTTTCATCGCTACAATATCCCGGTGCGGAAATATTTTATCTAAGTGAAGTTCCAAAGTATCTTCAATGGTAATTATTTTTTCATTTTCTTTAGTATGACTAGCTAGGTATTTAACAAGTTCGGTTTTACCAGAACCAGTTTCCCCACTTACAATAATGTTACAGTGACCTTCCACACAAGTAAGTAAAAAATTAAGTAAGTCTTCTGTAACATATTTTTCACTTAATAATTTTTCTTTATTTAATCTTATTTTGGCCGGGGTTTTTCTAATAACGCAAGAAACTCCATTGGTTGCAATGGAATCATGAATAAAATTAAGCCGTAATTCTGCTGATTCAGCATCCAAGAAAGGGTGAGCCATATTAAATGTCTTACCCATTACATTAGAGCATTGAAACGCTAATTTTTCAATTAAGGCATTATTTATTTCTGGTCTTTCAACCCGATAGACACCTTTATCTAAAGTTTTTAAATGAATTTGTCCATTATTACCATAAGAAACATCGGTGACATTATCATCATCGATAAATTCTTTTAATGGTCCAAAATCAATTTGGGAAAATATGGCATCATTCATTGTTGTAACCTCCTTTTATTCTTATTATACTAATTCTTGAATTAAACTATCGATTAAATCATATAATTCTTGACTACCCCACTCAGTAGCTCCCGGAGATTCTGTATAAGACTTACCACGAACTACCGGAATAAATTCAAATTTATATTCTTTAACACTTTCAGCACCCATTAGAATTCGATTATAATCATCAGTTACAAAGAATACTAATGTGGAAACAGTACCGGCTTTAGAATCATAACCAACTTCACGATTAGATGAATCTAGTACAGCTTGAACTTTAATACTATTAATAAGTGGTCCCCAGACAACTTTATCATCTTTGTCTATAAAACGTACATATAAGTCGATATAATCCCCAGGAACAATTGAATTACCTACTTCTTTACTATCAACAGCTAAATTATATTTAGTTTGTCCTTCCGGAATATCTTTAGTATAAGATCCCGGTAAT
>CANQHT010000050.1 GCA_947623705.1 uncultured Bacilli bacterium | reverse complement strand
CACCCATAGCGCAATTGGATAGAGCGTTAGACTACGGATCTAAAGGTTAGGGGTTCGACTCCCTTTGGGTGCACCATCTTAATTGGCATGAATTTTAAATCGAGAAGTAGCACAGCTTGGTAGTGCGCGTGGTTTGGGACCATGAGGTCGCAGGTTCGAATCCTGTCTTCTCGACCATTTAGTTAATTACCCCGTATATCGGGGTTTTTAATTGCCTAGAGAATTTTACCCTGCGATCGTCATGGCCCTTTATCTAAATAATCAAGATATCTTATAATATAAAAATAGTAATAATACAAAAAAATCCTACTTGTTTAGGTAGAATGGCACATTTTGTAATGTTTTGACAACATTTGTCGAAACCCTTTCTTTTTCCAAAATATTTGCTAATATATATTCAGGTGAAAGGAATGCGAATAGATTTTATGTTAAATGAGTTACTAAAAAAAGTAGAATATGCCAGTATTTGGGTAGAAACAATCAATTTGAAAGGCCTTGACAAGAAAACTATAAATCGTTTATAATTTTCTTGTTAGAAGGTGGTTAGATGTATAACGATCGAATTTATTTAACACCGCAAGATTTGCTCGAAAAAGAATTCAAAATTGATGCTAGAGGTTATCGTCCTCAAGAAGTCGATAAATTTTTAGATATGGTCATTCGCGATTATACAGAATACAATTCTATAATTAAGAAACAACAAAATGAAATTAAAGACTTAATGGATGATAATCAAAAATTAAAACAAGAAATTAGGTCATTAAATGAAAAATTAGAAATTAGTAAATCTAGTGAAAGTAATACTAAAACATTAACAAATGTTGATTTACTAAAAAGAATTAGTCAACTTGAAAAGGTTGTCTTTGGTAAAGAAGAATAATATTTAGACAAATGCTGCATTAACTTGTAATGTAGAGGAAAGTCCATGCTCACACAGTTCTGCGATGACTGTAGTGTTCGTGCTTAGGAAATAAATAACCTAAGGTAGTGTAAACTAACGGCATTGAAAATATCTTTTAAAGATATGAGTAGATATAAAGTGCCACAGAAACGGAGTTGTTTGGTAACAAACAAATGAAACGCGGTAAACCCCACGAGTGAGAAACCCAAATTTTGGTAGGGGAACTTTAAGGGAGAAAATGAATGAACTTAAAGATGCATTAGCATAGATAGATATTTGTCACTCATTATGAGTACAGAACATGGCTTATTAATATTATTTTTTTTATATTTTAAGGATGTGAATAAATTTGGAAGAAATAGCGGATCTCTTAAGAGAAACGAGATTAGATGCCGGAATTGAATTAAGTGAAGTTAGTAAAGACTTAGATATTAATGAAGTAGTTTTAACAAATATTGAAGAAGGTAAAATAGGTTCTTTTAAAGATATCTTTTTACTTAAAGATTATTTAGCTAGTTATGCCAAATATTTAGGTTTAGATAGTGAAAAAATTTTAGAAGAATTTAATGAATATTTATTTGAATACACTTCGAAAATACCGGTTAAAGAAATTGAAAAAACAATGGAACTTAATAAAAAAGAATTAGAAGAAAAGATTGCTTCGCCTTATACGAAACCGCAACCTAAGAATAAGAAATATTATTATGTAATGATTTATATATTGATTTTCTTATTAGTAATATTGGCAGTATTTTGGTCAATTAATCAAATTACTAGTGGTAGTAATAATGCCGAAGTATATAGTTATAGAAAGTAGTGATAATAGTGAAATTGAATTTACCAAATAAAATAACCGTGGCGAGAATAATATTAGGAATATTACTTTTAATATTTTTACTTATTCCTTGGTATGATTTAAATGTAGTATTTCCGGAATATTTAATTAAAGGCGATATCTTAAGTCTAAAGTATATTATCGCTGGTATTGTATTTATAATTGCTTCAGTAACTGACTTTATAGATGGTTATTTAGCGAGAAGCCGTAATTTAGTTACCGATTTTGGTAAAGTAGCCGATGCTATCGCCGACAAAATTTTAGTTAATGGTTTATTAATTATACTAGCTTATGATAGATTAATACCAGTACTTATACCAGTAGTTATTATTACAAGAGATATAATAGTTGATTCTTGTAAAATGGTATGTGGCAACAATGGTAAAGTAGTCGCAGCATCTTACATTGGTAAAGCTAAAACGATGTGTATGATGATTGGGATAGTTTTAACTTTATTTAACAATATTCCATTTGTCTTTATAAATGTTCCAATTGATAAATTATTATTATTACTTGCTACTTTATTATCAGTAATAAGTGGAGTCGATTATTATACGAAATCAAGAGTATATTTATTTCCAAAGAAATAAAAAATTAAAAAAGCAGTCAAAAAATTGACTGCTTTTTATTGACTTTCGGGGGGGGTAGTTTATACTAAAATCATAGGATAGAAGAGATGTCTTATGAGATTAAAATATAAAAAAATTATAATAACAATTCTTTTAGTAATTGAATTAATAATGGTCCATTTAACATACCAATCTTTTTTGCAAAGAAATAATTATAATACAAGAGATGAAGTAAAAAATAAAAATAAACAATTTGCTGTTTATTTAAAAAATGGCGAAGAATATGAACCATATCAAGGAACAAGTTTATATCCTAAGGGATATTATTTAAATAAAGATCAAAGTTATTGCTTAGATATGCAAGATAATAAAGTAGAAGATATTTTAGAATTTTCTTCAGAAGGAATAACTGTAACAAGTAATAAAACTGTTTATTGTACATTATATTTTGATCCCTATAAAGAAGAGGCAGGTAATTATACCTTTTACATAAAAGAAAATACCACTCCAAAATACACAAGTGAAAAAAGTAATCCTGTAACTTTAAGTTGGGAAGAAGAAGGAATTAATGAATATTGTCTAAGTGAAGAAGATAATACTACTAATTGTATTTGGCAAAAAGTTATTGATAAAAGCATTAATACAAATTATACTTTTAAAACTGATACTAATGAAGAAAAAACTATTTATGCCTATTTAAAAAGTATTGATACTATAAAAAAAGCCAGTGATAAAATAATATATGATACAGAAAAGCCAACTATTACTAGTGTTAAAAAAATCTATGATTTATGGGGAAGTAACTCTTATAGTATTAATAGTACTGAAACGGGATATGCTAAAGATTATGGAGTAGATGGTACTTGGATATCTCAAGGAAATGACCCATCAATTTCAATTAATGATGTTAGTCGATTTACAAATATTACCGGAGGATATTTTGAAGTAGCTGAGCCATTTAATAAAGATATATATGTTCAATTCTTATGGGCTAATAATACGGCTGGATATCATGATTCTCGTAAATTAACTAAATTACTACCGGCTGGAGAAACAAAAATAATAGTTGATGGAGTACCGGAAGGTGAATGGACTAAAGTAAGATTTGATATTGGAATTGAAGCTGGATTAAGTTATAAGATAAAACATTTAGGAATATTGACAACTAATGAATATGCTAATAATGATGATGTAATTTTAGAATTAACTGGTACTACGGGTGTATCAGGAGTAGATAAATGGGAATATACTTATACAAATGGTAGTAATTGGACAAAGACCAATGGAGACCAAAATATAACAACTTATATGACCTATTCTGATAATAGAATGCAAAACACTTATTTAAGATTATGTAGTAAGTCTGGTTTATGTAGTGATACGGAAACTACGGAAATTAAAATTGATACTGTAAAACCAACTATTACTAGTATTAAAAAAATATATGATTTATGGGGAGGAACACCATATATTGTACCAAGTTATTCCCATTATGATAAAGACTATGGAATAGATGGTACTTGGGTTACTAATGGAAATGATCCATCAATATCTTTTGAAGATGTTAGCAGATTTAAAAATATAACTGGTGGTTTTGTAGAATTAGATAGTCCCTTAAGTAAAGATATAAATATTCAATTATTATGGGCCAATACTACAGCAGGATATAGTGGTACAAAATGTATAACTAAAACATTAAAGGCTGGAGAAACTAAATTATTAATTGAAGGTGTACCAGATGGTGAATGGACTAAAATAAGATTTGATATTGGTACTCAAAGTGGGTTAAGTTATAAAATTAAACATTTAGGAATATTATCAAAGAATGAATATGCCAATAATGATAATGTAATCTTAGAATTAATTGGAACAGTTGGAGATTCAGGAATAGATAAATGGGAATATACTTATACAGATGGTAGTAATTGGACAAAGACCAATGGAGATCAAAATTTAACAACTTATATGACTTATTCTGCTAATAGAATGCAAAACACTTATTTAAGATTATGTAGTAAAGCTGGTTCATGTAGTGATACTAAAACTACAGAAATTAAAATAGATACTGTAAAGCCTACTATTACAAGTGTAAAGACTATATATGATTTATGGGGAGGAACATCATATATTGTACCTAGTTATGCTTATTATGCTAAAGATTATGGAATAGATGGTACTTGGGTTGTTACTGGTTATGACCCTGCCATATCCTTTGAAGATGTTAGTAAATTTAAAAATATAACTGGTGGTTTTATTGAATTAGCTAGTCCTTTAAGTAAAGATATCCAAGTACAATTTTTATGGGCTAATAATACTTTGCCATATCATGATGTAAGAACTATAACTAAGACACTAAAAGCTGGTCAAACTAAAATATTACTTGAAGGAGTACCAAGTGGTGATTGGACTAAAGCAAGATTTGATATTGGTAGTGAATCAGGGTTAAGCTATAAGATTAAACATTTGGGAATATTAGCAAGTGATGGTCAAGCAAATAATGATGATATAATTTTAGAATTAATAGGAACAGTTGGAGCTTCAGGAATAGATAAATGGCAATATACTTATACTGATGGTAGTGGTTGGACAAACGCTAATGGCGAAGTTGCTTTAACGAGTTATATGACCTATTCAGCTGTTAGAAATCAAAATACTTATTTAAGATTATGTAGTAAGGCAGGATCATGTAGTGCATCTGCAACTAAAAAAATCTATATTAGTAAATAATTAAACTTCAAGGCTTAGGCCTTTTTTCTTTAGGATAATTTTTCTAAGGAAATCAAAAGGAATAACGGTGAAAGCCATCACTATGACAAAAACAAGTTCAAAAGGAGTTAAACCAAAGGTTCTGAATAATTCATGTCCATTATAAATTAAAAATATTTGGGCAATAATTATAAAGGAGAAAACAATTAAGAATACTTTGTTTTTAAAAATGTTAGATAAAATATTTAATCTTTCGGTTCTGGCATTAAAAGCATTAAAGATACCAATAAAAATAAATAATGCAAAATAAGCCGTCATAAAATATTTTTCTTCGGAACGAATTATTTCTTTAAATAGAGGTAATTTTAAAAATAGAATACAAAGTAGGGCAGAATACAATCCCGTAATTATAATTTGACTATACATATATTTATTAATAATTGGTTCAGTTGGTTTCTTAGGTTTATGTTCCATATAATATTTAAGTGGTGCTTCATAAGAGAAGGCTAATCCTGCAAAAGTATCCATTATCATATTAAGCCATAACATTTGAATAATCGTAATAGGGGTACTTACACCAATATAAGAACCGACAATGGATAAAAATAGGGCGGTCATATTAACAGTTAATTGATAGATTACAAACCTTCTGATACTTTTAAAAATGGTTCTTCCATATAAAATGGCTTCACTTATCGATAAAATATTATTGTCTAAAATAACAATATCACTGGCTTCTTTAGCAACCTCTGTACCACTTCCCATGGCAAATCCAACATTGGCTTTCTTTAAAGCGGGTGCATCATTAACGCCATCACCCGTCATTCCCACAATTAAATTCATGCTTTCTAAAATGGTTACTAAACGACTTTTATCTTGGGGAAGGGCTCTCGATACAACTTTTAATTTATGAATTATTTTCATTAGTTCTTCATCATCTAATTTATTAAATTCATCGCTACTTAAAACTAAATCGGTAGGACTAGTGATAATGCCACAGTCAGTCGCAATATTTTTAGCGGTATCTTTGGCATCACCTGTTATCATAATGACATTAATTCCCGCTTTTTTAATAAGTTCAATACCTTCTTTAGCCTCACTCCTTAACTCATCTTTTAAAGTAATAAAGCCTAAAAATGTTAAATTATCGGTATCATTTCCATAGGCAAGAGTAATAACTCTAAAACCTTTTTGAGTATATTTATTAATTTCTCTTAAAATTAAATTACTATTTAAAATTAATTTTTCTTCTCCTAAAGTATTTAAATATTTAATACATTTAGGAAGTAATACTTCACTAGCGCCTTTAAAATAGATTTTATCATCTAAATAAATGGCACTATATTTATTTTTACTATCAAAAGGAATTCTTTTTTTGATATTAACCTTTTTATCTTCTTTTTTAAAAAATTTAATTAAGGCTTTATCAGTAGAATTACCGCCGATTAATTTTCCTTCACTAATAGTGGTTTCATTATTAAGCATAATGGAATTATAAATAATATCATATATTTTAGTTCTTTTAATATCTTGACTATTTTTGTAAGTTTTTAAATCGCCACTGATAAATTGGGTAACTTCTAAAATTCCTTTAGTAAGTGTTCCCGTTTTATCTGTTAAAAGATAATTTAAATTACCACTAGTTTCAATTCCGGTGGGTTTTCTTACCAAGACATTATCTTTAAGCATTCTTTTCATGTTAGATGAAAGCACTAGAGTAATCATCATCGGAAGGCCCTCTGGAACAGCGACAATTATAATGGTCACGGATAAAGTTAAAGCATAGATTAAATGGTTTAAAATAATTTTGGGTGTCGTAAGAGTAGTTACAATTAAATCCCAATTGAAATCATTAACAAGCACTATTTTATTAAAAAGATAGGAAAGTGAAACAACAAAAGCCCCGATATAACCAATCTTACTGATAATCTTGGCTAAACCATATAATCTTATCTTTAAAGGGGAAGTAGGGTCATTACTTTGAATTTCCAAAGATATTTTACCGTATTCCGTTTTATTACCAACAACTTTAACGAGCATTAATCCTTCGCCTTCCGTTACTAAAGAACCCCGATATAACTTGTGATTGATTTCTTTTTTAATATCTTTTGATTCCCCTGTAAGAGGCGACTCGTTACAAGCAATTTTTCCTTTTACTAAAATTCCATCAGCGGGTATTTGATCCCCAATAGCAAGACTTACAATGTCTCCTACCACAATATCATTAATAATTATTTCTTTTAAAATATTGTTACGAAATACTTTAACTTTAATTTTACTCACTTCATTTTGGAGTCTTTTAAAAGCCGCTTCGCTACCATATTCGGATATTGTTGAAATAAATGAAGCCAGCATAACCGCAATAGCTATTCCAATAGTTTCATACCAATCATATTTAGAAAAAATAAAAAGCAACTTAATGCCTAACGCAATAAGTAATATTTTAATGATAGGGTCTCCTAAAGATTCTAAAAGAATACTAAAGAATGTTTTCTTCTTTACTTTACTGAGTTCATTTGTGCCATACTTTTTACGACTATTATCTACTTCCATATCACTAAGACCATTATAATTTATCATAAGTCACCCACTTAAATATATGGGCGATATTTACTTATTAGAACGGAAAAATTAAAGTGAAAAAACGTGTAAATTAACATTTATATTGACAAAATATGCTTGCTCATTTACAATTAATTTAGATAATAGAAAAGGGGTAATGGTTATGAACAATATTGTTTTAAGTGAACAAAAAATTACAAATATGATTTATGAAATTAGGGGTAAGCAAGTAATGCTAGACTCTGATTTGGCAAAACTTTATGGAGTAGAAACAAAAAGAATTAATGAAGCTGTTAGAAATAATCCAGAAAAATTTCCCGAAAGATTCTCTTGGTTATTGTTAGATGACGAATGGGATTTTTTAAGGTCGAAAATTTCGACCTTAAAAAATGAGAAAAATGGTCGAGGAGCACATAGAAAATATTTACCTCGCGTTTTTACGGAACAAGGAGTTGCAATGCTTGCCACTATTTTAAAAAGTGATGTTGCAACAAAGGTTAGTATCGTTATTATGGATGCTTTTGTTATGATGCGAAAATATATTTCTAATGAATTGATTGAGCAAAAATATATTAATAATTTGGTAATAAAACACGATGAAGATATCAAGCTGTTGCAAGAATCTTTTAATAAATTTGAAGAAAAGAAAGTAATAAACGAAATATATTTTAATGGTCAAATATACGATGCATATTCAAAATTATTAGACATTATGAAAGAAGCTAAAAATGAATTAATTATAATTGATAATTATGCTGATAAGAGCATCTTAGATATGATAAGAAATTTAAAAATAAATGTAACAATAATGTGTAAAAGTAAAGGATTACTTAAAAAAATAGATATTGAAAAATATCAAAAACAATACAATAATTTAACGGTAGTTTATGATGATACTTTTCA
>CANQHT010000049.1 GCA_947623705.1 uncultured Bacilli bacterium | reverse complement strand
TATGTTATTATCTAAATGCACAACAAATATACTGTAAACTGGTCAGAGTTGGAAGACAGCAGCCATATCAGTTCCTATTTGTGTGTGCTTTTTTTATACGAGGAAGTGTTGAAATGAATGTGTATATGAAAATGGTTTATAAAGAAGCATTGAAAGCTTATAAAAAAAATGAAATACCAGTTGGAACAATTATAGTGCTTGATAATAAAGTAATTGCTAAAGCTCACAATGATCGTCAAAAAAAACATAATGTTTTAGGTCATGCCGAAATAAAAGCAATTTTAAAGGCAGAAAAAAAATTAAAAGATTGGCGTTTAGATAAATGTGAAATGTATGTTACATTAGAACCTTGTAAAATGTGCCAAACTATTATTGAAGAATCGAGAATAAATAAAATTTATTACTTAATTTCTCAAAAAAATGATACAAAAAATAATCCTAAATATATACAAACAAATGATTGTAATAGTATTCAAGAACAATATCAAATAATCTTAAATAATTTTTTTAAAAAAATGCGTTAAATATTCCTAAAATACTAGTATTTTGTGGT
Source organism: uncultured Bacilli bacterium (assembly GCA_947623705.1). Classification (GTDB taxonomy): domain Bacteria; phylum Bacillota_I; class Bacilli_A; order RF39; family UBA660; genus SIG200. The sequence goes on along the minus strand of CANQHT010000049.1, from coordinate 8,012 downwards.
ATAATTAAATATGAAAGGAAACAACAGCATGAAATATAAAGTATTATATCGCAAATATCGTCCAACTGACTTTGAAAACATTATTGGACAAGATTATATTGTAACAACCCTTAAAAATTCAATCATTCATAATAATATTTCCCATGCCTATATTTTTTCAGGTCCAAGAGGTACTGGAAAAACAACAACTGCCAAGGTTTTTTCGAAGGCAATTAATTGTTTAGAGCCAGTGAATGGTGCTCCTTGCGGAAAATGTGAATTTTGTCAAAATTTTCAAGAAAACCCTGATATTATTGAAATAGATGCTGCTTCTAATAATGGTGTTGAAGAAATTAGAAATTTAATTGATAATATTAAACTAGCTCCAACAAATGGTAAATACAAAGTGTATATTATTGATGAAGTTCATATGTTAACTGAAAGTGCCTTTAATGCTTTATTACTAACCCTAGAGGAACCACCTGCTCATTCAATATTTATTTTAGCAACTACTAATATTGAAAAAGTACCAATTACCATCCTTTCACGTTGTCAAAGATTTGATTTTCAAAAAATAACTGTTGAATGTATTACAGAACGGTTAAAGAAAATATGTGAATTAGAAGATATTAAAATTACTCCGGATGCTTTAGAGGAAATTGCTTATTTGTCTGAAGGCGGAATGCGGGATGCATTAAGTCTTTTAGATCAACTTTCCAAAAGTGGCGAAGAAATAACTATCGAATTTGTTGATGAAAATATTCGAACGGTTTCTTTAAAAAATATTAAAGAACTATTAGATACTCTTGAAAATAATGATTCTGAAAAATGTTTAAATTTAATTAATGAATATCGTAATCGATCTGTAGATTATAAAACATTGGTTAAAAAAATGATTGATGTCGCAGCAAAAAGGGCTAAACAAATAAAATTAACAAGTAAATATACAAGATTAACATTTACAGATTATAAGAAATTAATCTTAAATTTAGCAGATAGTATAACCAAAATTAATATAAATGTTGATTCATATACCATATTAGAAATGCTTTTACTAGAATTTTTAAATTCAACTACTAAACCATTGGATGTTGAGAAGAAAGTAATAATTAAAGAAGCCATAAAAGAAAATCAAGATGCTAATTTGAATGCTTCAAATTTAATTGAAGATGAACAAAATTCGGAAAGATATGATAACAATGATGTATCCAAAAATATTAATAATGAATTAATTGATATTCGGATAAATAATTGTTTTGTCGATGCTCAGAAGAAAATATTGGAAAACACTAAAAATGATATAAATGATATAATAAATGATGTTAATACCCCAGGTGAAGTAAAATCAATATTACTTGATAGTGTTCTAGTCGCAGCTTCTCCCAAGAATTTAATTTTTACAACAACAAATGAACACAGTGCGAATAAAGCAAATAAAATGTTAAATAAAATCGAATCTTCTATCAAAAATGTAAAAAATATAGAATATAAAGTAATATTTATAACAACTGAAAGATGGCAAGAAGAGCGCAATAAGTATGTGGAAAATCTTAAAGCAAATAAAAAATATTCATATATAGAAGAATCAGAAGTCATCCATGAGGAAACAAAAATTAGTGATGTTTTTGATCCAAGCAAAGTAGAAATTATTTAAGGAGGTGATTGTTATGAATATGCAAAATTTAATGGCTCAAGCCCAAAGAATGCAAAGAGAAATTACCCAAAAGAAAGAAGAACTAGAAAAAATGGAATTTACTGGTAAATCTGAATGGGTTGAAATTACTTTTAATGGTGCTAAAGAAATTAGAAATGTAAAAATAGTTAAAGATGGTGATATATCAGAAGAAGATAAAGAAATTCTTGGTGATATGTTACAAATTGCAACTAAAGATGCCTTTAATCAAATAAACAAAGCTATGGCTGAAAAATTAGGTCAATATGCTGGGGCTTTAGATGGGTTGATGTAATATGTTGTATCCAGATTCATTATTAAAATTAATAAATTTTTATAAAAAACAACCAGGTGTTGGGGAAAAATCGGCAGAAAGAATGGCTTTAGCCACAATTCTAATGGATGATAAAGAAATAACGGACTTTGCTAGTGCCTTAGTTGATGCTAAAAATAAAATAAAAAAGTGCCCAATATGTGGTAGTTTAACGGAAAATGAAATATGTGATATTTGTAGTGATCAAGAAAGAGACCATAATTTAATATGTGTTATTGAAGATTATAAAAGTCTTATTTCTTTTGAAAAAGTAGGAAATTTCAAAGGAGTCTATCATGTATTAAATGGTCTAATTAGTCCAATGGATAGTATAGGTCCGGAAGATATTAATATTTCATCACTAGTAAAAAGAGTTGATGAAGCTCAAAATCCCGAACTTATTTTAGCATTAAAATCATCTATTGAAGGGGAAACTACAACTTTGTATATCAAGAAAATATTTGAAAAGAAAAATGTAACAATATCAAGGCTTTCTTATGGTATTCCAATGGGTGCCGAAATTGATTATCTTGATATCATTACACTTGATAAAGCATTAGAGGATCGCAAAAGAATATCGGAATAAATTGAGCTTATAAATAATATAATTTATGGGTGATATCATGAAAATAAAATTAGGAACTCTAATAAAAAGAGTAATATTTGCTTTTGGTGTTATCTATGGCATAAATGTAATGTTAAATAAAGTGGGAATCTTTCTTCCTATCAATTTCATTACCATCTTAATTACTTCCGTTTTAGGAGTTCCTGGTTTGTTATCCTTATTTGCGCTTTTCTTTATCATAAATTAAGGAGGAGTATGACAGGTAGTAAAGATTTAGAAAAATTAGTAGAATATTATCATAATAAAAAATTAGCGCATGCTTACCTTATTACAACAAATAATATTCCTAAATGTTTAGAAGTTCTTTTAAAAGTTATAAAGAACATTTTTTGCGTGAATAATTATGAAGATAATTGTAATAAATGTTCTTTATGCCATTTAATTGATTTACAAAATCTTCCTAGTTTGAAAATTATTGAACCTGATGGCGAATTTATTAAAAAAGAACAAATTTTAGATTTAAAAAATACTTTTGCCAAGTCTAATCAATTTACGAATGAATCAATTTATATAATTAAAAATGCTGAAAAATTAAATTCACCATCTGCAAATATAATGTTAAAGTTTCTTGAAGAACCGGAAGGTAATGTGATTGGTTTTTTTATAACTAGTGAAAAAGATAACGTTTTACCAACTATTCAAAGTCGTTGTGAATTAATCAGTGCTAATTTTTCTGAAGATGAAAGTTCAGATTTAACCGAATTAGAATATCAAGAATTATCTCAAAAAGTAATGGATTATTTAGAAGATATTGAAGTCGAAAAGAAAAAATCAATATTGTGTAATAACGAATATTTAATAGATTTAGAAAAATCTGATGTTAAGAATTTCTTATCGATGGCGCTTTCTATATATAAAACAACATTAAATAATAAAATAAGTGGTACAAAGGATGATAATCCAACATTTTTATCTAACTTAAGTATTAAAAATATTCAAAGAAAAATGCAATTAATTATCGAAATTTTACAAGAAATCAATTATAATGTTAATATCGAGTTATTATTAGATAAATTTGTTTTAGAAATGGAGGGAATAAATAATGAAGTTATATAGTGTTATATTTAAAACCCAAGGCAAAAATTATTATTTCTTAAGTTCGGATGATTATAAAATCAATGATTATGTTATTGTTGAAACTGAAAAAGGTTTACAATATGGCAAAATAAATCATTTGATTAGTGAAAATAATAATGAAGAAGATAAATATAGAAAAATTATTAGAAAAGCTACTAAAGAAGATACGAAAAATTATGAAGATTTATTAAAAGAAAGTAGCAAAGCTTTAGATAAATGTAAGGAATTAGTAAAAGATTTAGAATTAAATATGAATGTTATTAGTGCCGATTTTAATTTTGATAAATCCCAATTATTATTTAACTTTGTTTCTGATGAAAGAGTTGATTTTCGTGAACTTGCCCGTAAGCTTGCGGGAATTTATCATACAAGAATTGAACTTCGCCAAATTGGGGCTCGCGATAAAGCAAAAGAAGTTGGAGGTTATGGTGTCTGTGGTGAAAGACTTTGTTGTGGGCGTTTCTTAAATCACATTGATGCAATTTCTATGAATATGGCCAAAAATCAAAATTTAGCCTTAAATCCTTCCAAAATTAATGGAGTATGTGGGCGTTTGTTATGTTGCTTACAATATGAAGATGAAAATTATTTAGAATGTAGTAAAAATATGCCATCCATTGGGGATGTTATTAAAACAAAAAATGGCGAAGGCGAAGTAATCAGTGTCGATATCTTAAATCGCAAATGCAAAGTATTAGTTGGCAGCAATAAGGAAGAAGTCGAATATAAATAATGGCTAAAGAAGTATTAAACGATTTATATGATTATGGTTTAAAAATCTATCAATACCCGAGTTATTTTAAATTTTCTTTAGATTCCATTTTACTTGCCGAATATGTTAAAACAAGTAGTAAAACTAAAAATATCCTAGATTTATGCAGTGGGAATGGCGCTATTCCATTAATCTTAAGTACGAAAACTAAAGCACAAATCACAGGTGTTGAAATTCAAACTGATATTTATGAATTGGGTAAATTAAGTGTTTCCTACAATAATTTAGATAACCAAATTGAATTTGTAAATGCCGACATAAAAGATTTTAGTGAATCTATAGGTAATAAAAAATATGATATAATAACATGTAACCCGCCATATTTTAAAGTAATTAATTTAGATTATACAAATAAATTAGATGGTTTAAGTATTGCTCGGCATGAATTAAAAGTTACTTTAGAAGATATTTTTAAAATTGCTAGTATGCATTTAAATACTAAAGGCGAATTTTATTTAGTTCATCATATTGATCGTTTAGATGAAATAATTATTTTAGCGAGTAAATATAAATTAAATGTTAAAAATTTAACTTTAGTTAAAACAAAGGAAGAAAATAAACCAAGCATTTTACTTGTTAGATGTCTTAAAGATGCTGATTTAGGAATAAAAATGGGAAATATTTATAATATTGATGGGTTAATGACTTATCAAAATATGTTTAGGGAGGAATTATGAAATTAATTGTTGGATTAGGTAATCCGGGTCGGGAATATAAAAATACACGACATAATGTCGGATTTATGGTTCTTGATAATTATTTAGGCAAAGTTGATTGGAAAAATAAAGTTGAAGCCTACCTATATAAAGATGGCGAAGGAGATAACGCTATAATTTATATAAAACCTTTAACATATATGAATTTATCTGGTTTAGCAGTTAGTAAGTTTGCTAAATTTTATAAAATAAAGCCCGAAGATATATTAGTTATTCAAGATGATTTAGATATGGAAGTTGGGACTTTTAAAATTAAAAGAAATAGTTCAGCTGGAGGCCATAATGGTATTAAATCCATAATTAAAGAATTAGAAAGTGAAGAGTTTGCTCGACTTAAAATTGGTATTGGTAAAAGTGCGACAATTCCGACTGATAAATATGTTTTAGGTAAATTTACTAAAAATGAATTAGAAAGCATCTTAAGTAATACACCAAGTTACAATAAAATAATTGATTTGTTTATAAGTGATGGTATAGAAAAAGCCTTGAATTATAATAATATTTAAGGTGTGAAAATGGGTGTGATATGAATTTAAGTGAGTATTTTAATTTTGCAAATGGTAAAACGACATATGGGTTAACGACTGAGTTAATCGCTTTTTTCGTGAGTGAACTTTATAATCAAAAGAAAGAAAATATCATTTTAGTAGCTAGTAATCTTTATGAAAGTAATAAATTATATAATGCGATAAAATTACACCAACCAAATTGTGAATTATTTCCGATGGATGATTTCATTACTTCCAAGGTTGTCGCTATGTCACCCGAATTTGAAATAGGCAGACTTAATGTTTTAGAAAAAATTGCCAATGAAAAACTAATAATAGTCACGAATTTAATTGGCTATCTTAAATATTTACCAAGTATTAATTCAAAAAATAGTATAACTTTAAAACCCGATATGTCTTTAAATCGTGAAGAATTTATTAATACTTTAAATGAATTTGGTTATAAAAGAGAATCAATGGTTACAATGAGTGGCGAGTATTCCGTTCGTGGTTTTATTATGGATATTTTTGTAATTAATGAAAATCATCCAATAAGAATTGAATTTTTTGGTGACTCTATTGAATCTATTCGTTATTTTGATGAAAATACCCAAAGGACAATATCTGATACTAAAGAAATAGTTATTAATCCTTTCCAAGAAATTGCCACTGATGAAAAAAATTCTCTATACGATTATTCAAAGGGCATAGTGGTTTATTATAATAAAGACCAAATTGATGTTGCTTATGAGAAACTGGCTAATGAGATAGTAGAATATCAAGAAGAAAAAGATGAACATACAAAATATATGTATGAACTAAATGAAATAAATCCAAGTTATGAATTATATTTAGATACCATTAATAATCCAACAGATATAGTAGCCAAAGAAATACCACCATTTAATGAAAATTTTGAATATTTAAAAGATACGGTTTATAAGTGGGAAAAAGAAGGTAAAGAAATCTATTTTTATCTTCCTAAAGATAGTGAAATTAAAACAATTAAAGAGTATATTCCACATGCTAAAATAATTAAAGAACGAATTGGTAAAGGATTTATTTTAAATAACATAGTTTGTATTTCCGAATATGATATTGGTATTCAAGTTAATAAAGAAGCCAAGTATAAAAATAATTTACATATTGGTAAAAAAATTAAAAGTTATAATGATCTAGAAAAAGGCGACTATGTAGTTCATATTAATCATGGTATTGGTATCTATAATGGTTTAGTAACTTTAACTAAAGATGGAATGCAAAAAGATTATATTCAAATTTTATATGAAGGAAATGATAAGATTTATATTCCAGTCGAAAAAATTAATACGATTTATAAATATTCGGATAAAAATGGTGCCGAACCAAAATTAAATAAGTTGAATTCCGCTAGTTGGGCTAAAACAAAGACTTATATTAAAGCCAAAGCCAAAGATATTTCTCAAGAATTATTAAAATTATATACTGAAAGAGCCAAGATTAAGGGTGTGTCTTACAAAAATTATGCCGATGAAGCCTTATTTGCAAGTTCATTTCAATATACGGAGACAAAAGACCAATCAAAAGCTATCGCTGAAATTAGTAATGATTTAAATAAAGAGGTACCAATGGATCGTTTATTATGTGGTGATGTTGGTTTTGGAAAAACCGAAGTGGCAATGCGGGCTATTTTTAAAACGGTTATTAATAATTATCAAGTAATGTATTTATGTCCAACTACTATTTTGGCTAAACAACAATACAATGTAATTAAAGAAAGATTTAAAGATATACCGGTGGAAATTCGCCTTTTAAATCGTTTTACTAGTCCTAAAGAAGAAAAATATATTTTAGAAAAATGTGAAACAGGTGGCATCGATGTTTTAGTAGGTACGCACCGCATATTAAGTGATGATGTTAAAATGCAAAAATTAGGCTTACTCGTAGTTGATGAAGAGCAAAGATTTGGCGTAAAACATAAAGAAAAGATTAAAGAATATAAAACGGATGTCAATGTTTTAACTTTATCGGCAACCCCAATTCCACGGACTTTAAAGATGGCTTTGTCAGGTCTCAGAGATTTATCAATTATCGATACACCACCAGTTAATAGGTATCCAGTTCAAACTTATGTTGTCGAAGAACAAGACTTACTTATAAGAGATGCGATTTATAAAGAATTATCGCGAAAAGGTCAAATATATATTTTATATAATCGGGTTGAAGACTTAGAAAAAGTTGTAAATCATATTAATGAGCTCGTTCCCGAAGCCAGAATTGTTTATGCCCACGGGAGAATGAGTAAAGAAGAACTTGAAAAAGTAATGGATGACTTTGTAAGTCAAAAATATGATATCTTAATATGTACAACCATTATTGAAAATGGTATTG
>CANQHT010000048.1 GCA_947623705.1 uncultured Bacilli bacterium | reverse complement strand
CTGCACCGGTGTTCCTAGTGAAGTTGAACTGACCGGCTAAACCTCCGTCATTGTAATAGCCACCTCGACCGAACCACGGGCCACTGGTGTCTACGAAGTTCGAATTGTCGACATACCAAGCACTATGATATCTTAATGTACCAGCAGTTTGTCCTGCACCGGCAGTACCATCGCCATCAAAGTATTGATAAAATGGCCCCATTTCTCCAGTCGCATCTCCTAGGATTCTCTTATTGTAAGTTGTTATTTCACTATCTGCACTATAAATATCAACATAATTTTTATAAGTTGTTGTTAACTCTTTATCATCTGCAAATCCACTAGATCCTACTTGACCAGATTTATATGATGCCATATATTCCCAAGCTCCACCTGACATATCATATACTCCAGTAATATTTCCTGTTGTACTTGCTAGGTATCCTGCTAAAGTATTATAAGATTGAGTGACATCAGTGTTTTTCGTTGGTGCGGCAGCTCCAGTTGTACCAAGTCTTGTATCTTGTTTCGTTCCTGCGGCGGCACCATATCCTGTTACATAACTGGAATTGTTATTGATGTTTACTTCTCCTCCTAATCCATATACTGAATGAGATAAATATGCTACTGCTCCCCATTCCGTATTCTTCATCATATGACTTTCTAATGTACGGTCATAATTATAAGCAGACAAGAACATATTTTGAACAGTATTATTTCGCCAAGAGTAGACATTTGGTTTGACTATTATTCTTGTACTTTTATTTTCGTTTTTATTAGCACCACCTATTGTCCAATTACTATCTATGGTAAATGAATCGCCATTTTCTCCATCTTGGTTATAGCCTGTTTCAAATTTACCTACCCAAATACCATTTAAATCTTTATCTCCTAGAGTAAATGCCGGATGGGTATAATAATTATTTAAAGATGCTTGGCCTTCAGTCATTTTTTTGTTTGTATTAACATTACCAAATTTGATATCAATTATTCTTGATCTATTGAAGGCATTTTGGGGAGATGTTTCATAATTCGTATCTGTTAATGAATCTTTTAATCTTGGGGCACCATTATAAGTACCCATATCCCATATTTTATAACTATATCTAGGTATCCAGACAAAATAACTTTCTATATCATTTTCGTTTATGATATCGCCAGTTGAGTAGGCATCTTTCTTCTTATCAACAAGGATAACGGCATTTGCCCATTCTTTTTTAGCATAATTATACCATTTAGTTTTTAAATTAGCATAATGGACAGTCCCATCATCATCAATAGTTACCGGAATTAATTTCTTTTTACTTCCAGCAACTTCTAAGACGGGATCCGCTCCATTTAATGTAGGATCTACCCAATTAGTCTTTAATAATCCCGATTTTTCATATAACTCATCAATTGATTCTTGGACTGTTGTATACTTACCTCCACTTGTACTATTATCATAAGAAACATTAATACTTTCAATTATTGTTTCAGCAGCATATACTCCAGTAACAGATATTATTAGTCCTAACATAAATCCTATCAATAATTTATAATTTTTCTTTAACATAAGACATACCTTCTATTCTTAATTAGATTTTATAACCATTTGGTTATATTGTCAAGATAATCATTTGGTTATATGAAAAAATATAAATGGTGATTAAAGATGAATATTACAAGGCTTAAAGAAGTAAGAGAAGATAAAGATTTATTACAAAAAGATATTGCTAAAGTTTTACATATAACTCAAGTGCAATATAGTAGATATGAAACAGGATTAAGATTAATACCCATTGATAAATTAAGTAAACTTGCTAATTTTTATGATGTCAGTATTGATTATTTAGTAGGCAATACTGATGTAAGAAAACCTTATCCTAAAAGTAAATTTAAAAACTAAAAAACAAGATTATTCTCAATCTTGTTTTAATTAACTTCTTTCATACTTAACGATACTTTTTGTTTTTCTAAATTAATATCATCAACATAAACATTAATGATGTCCCCAACACTTAAGACTTCACTTGGGTGTTTAATATAATGATCAGCCATTTTAGAAATATGAATCAAACCATCATTTTTAATTCCTATATCAACGAATGCACCAAAATCAACGACATTACGCACTGTTCCTTGTAATTTCATTCCTACTTTTAAATCTTCTAAATGTAAAACGTCTTTCTTTAAAAGCGGTTTAGGTAACATATCTCTTGGGTCACGATTAGGTTTTTCTAAGGACATAATAATATCATCTAAAGTATATTTATCAATATTTAATTTATTTTGAATCTCAACTTTATTAATTTTATCTAATTTTTCCTTTAATTCTTCTTTACCAATAAGTGATAAATCTAAATTCAAATAATCTAATAATTTCAAAGTAGCATCATAACTTTCGGGGTGAATACTCGTTGTATCTAAAACATTGTCACCATTTAAAACTCTTAAGAAACCCACGGCTTGTTCATAAGTTTTAGCATTTAAAATTTTCTTATCTAAAAGTTCTTCTCTGGTTTTAAATAAACCTTTACTTTCGCGAAAATTAATTATTTTATCGATTGCTGATTTAGTTAAACCGGATATATATTTTAAAATAGCTGGAGATGCCGTATTTAAGTTAACTCCCACTTGGTTAACAATTTTTTCTGTTGTAAAGTTTAAACTTTCTTTTAATTTTTTCTCGGTAACATCATGTTGATATAGACCTACTCCAATACTTTCCGGATCAATTTTCACGAGTTCAGATAAAGGATCTTGTAATCTTCTTCCAATAGAAATAGCACTTCTTTCTTCGACATGCAAATCCGGAAATTCACTGATAGCGAGTTTACTTGCTGAATATACGGAAGCACCTGCTTCACTTACAATAATATACTCTACTTTTCTCGTTGCATCTTTAATAACATCCGCCACAAAACTTTCAGATTCTCTTGAGGCCGTTCCATTACCAATTGCGATTATATCAATGTTATAGTCATCAATTAATTTTAAAACAGTTTCTTTACTTTTTTCATATTCACATTTTGGTTCATGAGGATAAATCACCGCAATTTTTAAAGGCTTACCCGTTTTATCTAATACCGCTAGTTTACAACCAGTTCTATATGCGGGATCAAAACCTAAAACATTCTTTTCTTTAATTGGTGGTTGCATAAGTAACTTTTCTAAATTGTCACTAAAATTAGCAATGGCTACATCTTCCGCTTTATCTTTAAGTTCACTTCTTATTTCTCTTTCAATGGAAGGCGCAATTAATCTTTTATAACTATCTTTAATGGCATTCGTAACTAAATTTACTAATTCTGGATTTTGATAATTCTTAATAACTTTTTCTTTTAAATAATCTAAAATAATATTTTCATCTAAGGAAATACTAACATTAAGTACACCTTCACTTTCACCCCGATTGACCGCTAAAACACGGTACATTTTGACATTTTTAACATTTTCTTTAAAATCATAATACATTTCATAAACTTTATTTTCATCAGTAGCCCCTTTTTTTAATTTACTCGTTAAAACACCATTCATATAAGTTAAATAACGAATTTGTTTTCTAAAAGAAGCATTATCACTAATCCATTCCGCAATAATATATTGGGCTCCCATTAAAGCATCTTCCACAGTTTTAACATTTTCATTTAAATATTTAGTAGCTAAATTATTTAAACTACCTTCTATTTTAAAACTCATTAGCATTTTAGCCAAAGGTTCTAAACCATTTTTAATGGCTTCCGTAGCTTTAGTTTTCTTCTTCTCCTTAAAAGGACGATAAATATCTTCTAATTCCACTAACTTAGTGGCGACATTAATCTTACTAACTAACTCATCAGTTAATAGCCCTTTTTCATCTATTAATCTTTGAATTTCTTCTTTTCTTTTTTGTAAATTCACACTATAAGTGTATTCGGTTTCAATGGCCCTAATCATAGTTTCATCTAAATTACCGGTGGCTTCTTTACGGTATCTTGCAATAAAAGGAATGGTATTTTCTTCACTAAGTAATTTTAAAGTTGCATTAATACTTTTAACACTTATATTAAGTTTACTGGCTAAATTTTCTATAATTTCATTCGACATATTTTTTTACTCCTTCAATAATTTCTTTGGCTTTTTCATATGATTCATCAAATAATTCAATGCGAAAATTGTTTACTCCCATATCTTTTAAATTAGGAATATTTTTCCTTAAATCAGTTATATTGGTATTTAATATGGTTGTACTATGGGTTAAAGGATTACTTTCTATTGGATAGAAGGCTCCATTACGATCTTGGAAATAATACTTTTTATTATTTTGACAAACATGACAAACACTATCCTTATTTACTAAATAATTTAGAGGACAATATTTCATTAACATTAATTCAAGCCTTCCATAGACTAAAACTTCAACATTGATATTATTATGATAATGTTGCATTATATTAGATATATTTTCTAAAGTATTTTCTGGAGATAAAGTAATTACACTGGCATATTTATTTAGATAATCTAAAGTATAATGATTAGTTACATTTAAATAGTAATCACTTCTAGAATTAGGATATTTAAATAAACTAGCATAATCAGTTACTAATAAATTTTTATAAATATAATTATGAACTAAATTTTCTCTTGGTATTTTATAAATTAAATCTTCTTCCCATAACTTTGGATTTTGGACAATAATATTCTTAATTTTTAAATCCCTGCAAGCTTGTAATTGTTCTTTCGTTCTGACTAAAACACTTATACCATTTTGTATTTTCTTATCTATCTTTTCATCCTTAAATTCTTTTTCCACATAAGGAACTTTTTTATTCTCTCTAATCTCTTTTAACTTTTCCAATACACTTCTTCTTAAATTCTTTAAAGTACCAATGGAAATAAATATTTCTTTATCCATATCAATATTTATATTTTCTACTTGAAAAGGTAAATCACCCACTTGCGATAAAACTTCTTTTATTCTTTCTTCGCTTATTGGAGCATTTAAAGACTTTTGAACTAACTCTGTACTTTTTAAAGTATAATTATTGTCGCCATCCGTAATTTTTATTTCTAAAGGTTCATTAATCTTAGCTTTTAGAGATAAAGAAACAGGAATTTTTTTATAACCACCTAGATAAATATCAACTTTTGGTTTGGTAAGCATAACGGTATCTAAACTATCCAAATTAATAAAATTATCTAAATAAATTATCTTACCTTTAACACCTTCATTTATTAACTTATCTTTTTCATCATAAATAAAATTTACATTAATACCTATATCATGATTTAAAAAACGAATGCCTTCAAATTGCTTTAAATTATGACTTAATTTAATGGTAATCTTTTTCGAAGTTACTTTAACAACTTCCCCAATTTTAATTCCTTGATGATTGGGAGCACTGATATTCATTATATCTTTCGCATTATTTAAGTAGCCTTTAGTATATTCCCGATTAAAAATAGCTTTTAACAAATTAAAATCTTCTTCATCTACTTTAAGAAGTTGATTATTTTCATACGCTAAAATTAATTTATGATAAATTCGGGTTACGACCGCCACATACTCGGCACTTTTCATTCTTCCCTCAATTTTAAAACATTTGATGTCACTTTGCATAAGTTTTAAAAAATCATCTGTAGAACATAAATCTTTCGGACTTAATAAATAATCCCCATTAGTAGGTATTACCTTATCATCTTCATATAATTTATAAGGTAACCGGCACATCCCAGCACATTCACCCCGATTACCACTTCTTCCTAAAATTTGGGAAGAAAATAAACATTGACCACTGTAAGAAATACATAAAGAACCATGAATAAAGACTTCTTTTTCTAAATCCGTATCAATATTATTAATGTAATCTAGTGAAAGTTCTCTTGCAAAAACAACGCGTTTGACCCCTAAAGATTTTAAAAACTCTAAAGATTCAGAAGAATGATTATGCATTTGGGTAGATGCATGGATTTCTAAATTAGGTAAAGTTTGATGGACTAAATTAATAAGACCAACATCTTGCATAATTAAAGCATCAACACCCATTTGATGTAAACTTTTAATATATTCTAAAACTTCTTCGATTTCATTTTCATAAATTAAAGTATTAACGGTAACATAAATTTTAACACCATAAAGATGACATAACTTCGTGGCTTTTTCTAAATCTTCAAGCGAAAAATTATCCGCAAAAGCGCGAGCTCCAAATTTTTTACCACCTAAATAAATAGCATCAGCACCATTATGAATCGCTGCTTCTAAAGAAGACCAATTACCTACCGGTACTAATAACTCATGTTTAATCATCAAACTCACTCCATATTCCACCCTTTGGCATATATTCAAAATCCATTATTTCATCTTTAACCGGATGCTTAAATTTTAAATGATAAGCAAAAAGAGCAATTTGTTTTTTATCTTGAAGGCCATATAATTGATCACCATACAAAGGACATTTACGATGGGCAAATTGTAATCTAATTTGATGATGGCGACCAGTTATTAAATTAACTTTAACTAAATTTAAATCATTCTTTCTTTTTAAAGTTTTATATTCTAATTTCGCATACTTACCCTTTTCTTTAGTGGTTATGATACTTTTTTCGTTTTCTTTTAAAATGTAGTCTTCCATTATACCAGAATCATCTAAGTTTCCGTGGCATACTAGTAAATATTCTTTTTGCATTTCATGATTTTGAATCATTTTTGATAATCTACTTGCGGCCTTACTAGTTTTCGCAAACACCATAATTCCCCCGACCGGTCTATCTAAACGGTGCACTAAACCAACATAAACATTCCCAGGTTTATGGTATTTTTCTTTGATATAATTTTTAACCATAGTTAATAAATCTAAATCTTTAGTATAATCACTTTGACATAAAACGTTACAAGGCTTAACGACTACAATTAAATGATTATCTTCATATAAAATATTTAAATTAGTCATTTTCTACTCTTCCTGTTATACCACAAGGTAAATATAAATTGGAATTTTCGATTGGTAAACATAAATCATCAACTAAAACTTTCTTATTTGGAAAATTTAATTTTAAAATATTTTCTAAAGAAACAGATGGTAAATTAGTCGAATAAGTATTAACTAGGAAAAAGATAAAATCTTCATTTAAAATTTCTTGGCATAATTTAATTAATTCTTCTAAATTATCCTCTAAAGACCAAACTTCCCCATTAGAACCTCTCCCATAACTAGGAGGATCCATAATTATCGCATCATATTTGTTACCTCTTCTTATTTCTCTTTTCACAAATTTAACGACATCATCAATTAAATATCGGACAGGTTTATCTTCTAAATGATTTAATTTAACATTTTCTTTGGCCCAATCAGTCATTCCTTTAGAAGAATCAACATGAGTAACAGAAGCACCTGCCCTTAAACAAGCTACAGTGGCAGCCCCAGTATAAGCAAATAAATTTAAGACTTTAACATCTCTGCCACTATTTTTTCTCACACTTATTTTTTCTCTTGCAAAATCCCAGTTAACGGCTTGTTCCGGAAATAATCCTGTATGTTTAAAGCCCATTTCTTTTATTAAAAATTTTAAATCTTGATAATTAACTACCCAACTTAAAGGCGTATTCTTTTTATTTTCCCAATGTCCTCCGCCAGTATTGCTTCGGTAATAAACAGCATTAACAGGATACTCTTGAAAATCACCCATATCCCAAGTTATAACAGGATCAGGTCTTAAAAGTAAGATATCTTTCCAACTTTCTAATTTCATTCCTTTACTAGTTTTAATTATTTTATAATCTTGCCATTTATCACTTACAAGCATATTAATTCACCTACAAATTAATTATACTACAAAAATAAAAGAAAACCTAATTATTATTTTAGGTTTTACATCTTGTTTTTACTAGATTTTTTAGGTAATCTCGCTAAAGTTTTTTGAATTTCTAAGTCTTCACTAAAAGTAGCATTTATTCTTCCTTCATTAATGGCATCATCTAAAACCATTTTAATCGCCATTTCTTTACTACTTTCAACACTTCTAATATTTTCTTGAAGATTTTTTATTTCTTCATCTAATGCCATAATTTTATTTTGCCTTTTATTTCCTTCTTCTTGAATTAATTCTTTTTCCTTATTTAAACTTTCTAATTTTTCTTTTGCTCTTTCCAATTTTTCTTTAGCATCATCTAAATTGTATTCTTCTCTTATTTTTTTATAATAGATTGGATTACAAATTGCTAAAAACAAAGGAATCCCATAAGATAAGGAAAGAATTAATAAAATTGGTATTATTTGTAAAAAAGTAAGTAATTTATCTTGCATACCATAGATACCATAGAGAGTAAAAAAAGTATGAAGAACAACCATAATTCCTAAACAAACAGCCATAAGATTTTTATAAACCCTTATATTATCAAATTTAATATCGTTTTCTAAAATATTTATAATAGACTCTAGTTCTTTAATATACATAGTAGTATTTTCTATTTCATTATCTTTATCATTTAATTTATTAGAAATTTCTTTTTGCTCTTCTTCTAATTTATTTCTTTCCAATATTTTTTGAGTTAATAATTCATTTAATTTTTTTAATAATGCTTCGTAGTTATTCATTCTTTATCCTTCCTATTATTTTAATTGTAATTTCTTAATTTTTTCTTGCAAATCTTTTTCATAATTTTTAATATAACTTAACTTTCTTATTAAGTTATTTATTTCAACATCATATTCATGATTTTTTTCTAAATAAGATATGGATGATTCGGCTT
>CANQHT010000047.1 GCA_947623705.1 uncultured Bacilli bacterium | reverse complement strand
AATTATTTTTATGTTAAAGATTCAAAACTTTGAAAACGATTCTATAGAAAAGAAATATTATTAATATTATAAAAAATATTTAGATTCAAATGATATCAAAAAAGCCAACATTTCTTTTCTTAAAAATGATTGATTTAAAATTGCTTTTACTTGTCCAAACTTTCATATTGTTTAAAAAAATTGGTAATACTAAATATACCAATTTTTTATGCTTTTACTTTTCCATTTTATTTTCTTACTTTGCTAGTTGCTTTTACTTGTACAATTCACTAACTTTTTTTGTAGTGTACAAATTTAGAAACAAAAAAATGCATTAAATATATTTTCTCATACTTCTTTTTTCATCTTTAAATAATTCTTCAGCTAATCTTAAATCATCATGATTATCAATTTCAACCCATCTTCCCTTTAAAGGACATGGAACAAAAGAAACTTCATCTAAGATTGCATTTAATGCTACTTCACTCCACATTTTAAGTTCTTGTTTTTCTTCAATATATTCTTTACATTTTTCAAAAAATGCTTTACCAGCTTCTTTTGAAAACTTATAAACATCAATTGAATTTCCTAAAGCTTCTTCTTTTGTAATTTGTTTAGAAATAGCGGTTATTCTATTACCATCAAATATTACTTTCATTGATTCATCACTATAACTACCAATATCCGTAACTATAGCATTTTCATATTTTTCATCTAATAATTCAGTAATTATTTCTTCATCATAATAAACATCAGCATTCATCATTAAAAAATCTTCACCTTGTAATACATTTCTTGCTAAATAAGCAGAATACATATTATTTGTTTTTTCATAATCAACACTTTCAATTATTTTAATGTTTGGATAATTTTCTTTTACTAGATTTTCAATTACATGAGATTTATATCCCGTAATTATTGTTATATCTTCTACACCATTATTTAATAAATTTTCAATTTGTTTAACAAGTATAGGTTTACCATTTACTTCAACCATTGATTTAGGAACTTCATTGGTTAATGGTGCTAACCTTGTTCCTAATCCAGCTGCTAATATTAATGCTTTCATTTACTTTCCTTCCTTCATATTTCATAGTTTAACATATCAAAATAATTAATTCAACTAATTCATAAAAATTTATTTTAACTTTGCTTAATAAAAATTATAATACAAAAAAAGCCAACAATAATTTATCCTAAAGTAAAGAATACCAATATATTAGTAAATTTTTCAATAAAGATAAATACGATAATCATCGCTGATATTAAAAATGGACCATATGGTAATTCATTATTTTTATTTAAATAGATTTGCCCAAAAGCATAAGGAAGCGCTAAAAAGGCCGAAAATATTAAAGCCACTAAAGAAAGTCTTAAACCAACACCTGGATAACCTAAGGTAAGACCGATAATAAAAGCTAGTTTAACATCTCCTCCTCCTAAAGATTCTCTTTTAAAAAGTTTACTACCTAGTACTTGAATAAAATACATTAAAATAAACATAACTAACCCATAAATAACCGCATATAAAGTATAATAAGGACCAATTTCTAAGAACTTTAAAATAATTAATACCCCAGATGCCACAATAATTGGTTCATCTAAAATAACCATATATTTAAAATCACTAACAAAAATAATTATGGCTAAAGATATAATAACTAAATAAATATAATATTTAATAGTTAAGCCATAATAGAAATAACCTCCTAAAAATAAAAGGGGCGTTACTACCTCAATTAGAAAATGGCCAATACTAATTCTTTTATGACAATTATTACATTTACCTAATTGAAAGGTATATGAAAAAATTGGAATTAATTCATACCATTTTAAAGTCTTGTGACAGTGATCACAATGACTTCTTTCAAATACAACTTTTTCACCCTTCGGCATTCTCGTACCAACAACATAATAGAAAGAACCTAAAACGGCCCCTAAAATAAAGATTACAATTCCCACTTCCACACTCATTACATTACTTCCTCATACATACCAAAGATTGGTACTACAACGGCAATAATAATTGCCCCAACCACAAAGGCTAAAACACTTATTAAAACCGGTTCAATAAAGGCTTTTAAATTATTAACTACATTTCTATGTAAGCCTTGATAATATTTACTTACCTTATCCATCATACTATCGAGTTCGCCTGTTGATTCTCCGGTTACAATCATAAAGTAAGCCACACTTGGTACAGCCCAGTGATCTTTAAAGGCCTCCGATATCTTTTCACCCTTAACAATATTATTAATGGTTCTGTATAAAATTGATTTATAAATTTCATTATTAGTTATCTTACTTAAAATATCTATACTATCAGTAATAAAGACATTATTCTTTAAAAGTGAGGCAAAAGTTTTAGTAAATATAGCAAGTTCATTATATATAATTACATCTTTAACTACTGGTATATGCATTAATAATTTTTGAACATTTCTTCTAAAGGCTTTAATATTTTTATAAGCTACAACAAGGATACTAATAATTAAGAAAGCCACCCCTAGAATTAAGAAAATATTAGTTTGTAAGAAATTACTAAAATTAATAATAAAGGCTGTTAAAGGATTTAATTTAATATCATTTTGTTCATAAATATCGACAAATTGCGGAATAATATAAATTAAAATGAATGTTATAACACCAGCAGCAAAAACGGAAACAATAACGGGATAAGTCATTGCACTCTTCATTTGTTTTCTTGTTTCATCAATTTCCGTATAATAATTACCCATATCTTCTAAGGTTTCGATTAAAGTACCACTGGCTTCTGCTGCTTTAACCATATTGATTAATAGAGGTGGAAACATTCTACCTTGTTTTTCCATTGCTCCCGAAAATGAATTACCTAAAGTAAGTTCATAAGACATTGATTGGAAAGCTCGGGTTTTACTTTTATTTTTCGTAATTTGTTTCGATAATATTTTAACAGCATCGGTTAAAGTAATCCCCGCTTTTAAATAAGTTGATAATTGAGTTAGCCAAAAGACTAAATCTTTAGTGGACATTTTAGGACTACCAATAGTAGATTCTTTAAATAAGAAATTAATTAAAGGACTGGTTTTAATACTATAAACGGTATAACCTTCATTAACTAAGAAAGCATTAATATCGAGTTTCGATAGCCCATTCATGGAACCGGTTAAAATTTTTCCATTTTCATCTCTTACTTTAAAATAATAAGCATTAACTTCTTTACTTCTTGTAGCCCCTGTCGTTTGTAAGTCTTTAACTAAATCTTGATATTCTTGTTCAAGTCTTGCCATCGTTCTAGCACTATATTTATAAACTTTTTTCTTTTTCTTTCGTTCTCTATCTTCATCATCTAGTTTTTCTTTTGGCCCTAAAGCTTCTTTAGTTTTCCTGTAAGACTTATCTAACTTCCAACTAATACTATTATATAAATAGACAAATAAGTCATAAGTACTAGCTTTTAAGCCAATGAAGGCATAAACAAAAATATTAGTAAATACTAAAACACTATTTTTAAAAAAATTAAATATGGAAACAATTACACTTTTTTGTTCTTTAGTATCAACCTTTTTATCCATTTGAGCCTTCCTCTATTCTTTTAAAATTATATCATACAATTTTGTATGAATCTAGTCATTTTTCGCATAAAATATAACAGGTGATGACAATGTTTGGTCCACGTTCCCTTTTTGGTGGGTTATCTTTAACTCGTGTTTTAGGAGGTTTAAATAAAACTTTAGGAGTTGTAAATCAAGTTATTCCCCTTTATAAAGAAGCGAAACCTATGCTTAATAATGCCCGAAATGCCTTTAATTTAATTAAAGAATTTAGTAATAGTACCACAACTAAAGTGATGAATAATACGAGTAAAAATTTGCAACCTATAAAGGAGAAAATTAATGCGTTAAATAATGTCAACCAAAGTGTCAATAATACTTTTACTAATCAAAAAGGCCCTACTTTTTTTCAGTAAGACCTTTTAATAAATAATTATCTTTTATTAATTTAATTTTTTTAAATAATGGAACTTTTTTGATAAGTTCTTTATTTTTTTGCATTAAGTAATTATAGTAGTCTAAATTATTGCTAAGACCAAATTTTAACTCTTGATAACGTAATTTTTGTTTACCTTTTATACATTTTAAGATGACATAATAATGCCCTTTTTCATAGACTACGACTTCTTTTGCTATCTTATACCCTAATTTATTAATTTCTTTTCGTAATTTGTAGTATTCATTATGACTTGCTAAAATTAATTTATCAGGTCTTTTTTCACTATCTAAGATATGTAATATTGTTTCCGTACCCATGCCCGCGATTACCGCGGTATTAAATTTAACAGGTATGTTATTTAAACCATCACTTAAGAATGTTTCAATATCTAAATTCTTCTTTTCAATATTATATGCAGCATTATTTAAAGCATTTTTATTTACATCACTAGCATACACATTCTTACATAATTTATTTTCTTTTAAATAAATACTTAAATAACCATGATCACAACCAACATCTATTACTACATCTTCTTTATCTACTAAAGATGCAATTGTTAATAATCTCTCACTATGCATTAATCCAAGAAATCTCTTAATTTTTTAGCTCTTGATGGATGTCTTAATTTTCTTAAGGCTTTGGCTTCAATTTGTCTAATTCTTTCTCTTGTTACATTAAATCTTTTCCCAACATCTTCTAGAGTATGACAAATACCATCAATAAGCCCAAATCTTAATTCCAATACTTCTTGCTCTCTTGGTTGTAAAGTTTGTAAAACATCTTTAATTTCTTCTTTTAAAATTTCATTTTCGGTATATTCTTCTGGAGATAAACTACTTTCATCTTTAAGGAAATCTCCTAAATGGGAATCATCTTCTTCCCCAATTGGGGTTTCTAGAGAAACTGGTTCTTGACTAATTTTGATGACTTCTCTTACCTTTTCAACTGAAATACCCATTTTTTTAGCTACTTCTTCTTCAGATGGTTCCCGATTTAATTCCAAAGTCATTTGTCTTTGAACTCTAACCATTTTATTAATAGTTTCCACCATGTGAACCGGAACCCGAATAGTTCTTGCTTGATCCGCTAAGGCTCTGGTAATCGCCTGTCTAATCCACCAAGTGGCATAAGTTGAAAATTTATAACCTTTATCATAATCGAATTTTTCAACAGCTTTCATAAGCCCAATATTACCTTCTTGAATTAAGTCTAAGAAAAGTAGGCCGCGACCAACATATCTTTTCGCAATACTTACTACTAAACGAAGGTTAGATTCCGCTAAAATCCTTTTGGCATCTTCATCTCCATCGGCAATTCTTAAACTAATATTCATTTCTTCTTCAGTTGAAAGCAAACTAATTCTTCCAATTTCTTTTAAATACATTCTAACCGGGTCATTAATATTAACATCTTTCGTAATTTCGACATCATCTAAAATAATTGGCTCATCCACTAAATTAGATGGTGCTTCCCCAGAACTTTCGGCATCTTCCGCATCTTCTTCCGTTACAACCGAAATACCCGCTTCTACAAAAGCATTATATAATTCATCTAAAGAATCACTATCCATCTCTAAGCCTTTTAAGGCAGCCGCTAATTCTTCATAAGTTATATAACCTTTTTCTTCTCCTTGTTTAATTAATTCTTCTTTTCTTTCTTCAAATGTTTTAATCTCTACCATAATTACACATCCTTTTTACCTTCCATTATTTTTTTCGTAATTGCTATTTGTTTTTCAATACTATCCATCTGTTCATTAATATCCATTGAACTATTTATTTTTTCTTTAATTTTATAAATATTTTCTTTTTTTAAAATATTATCTAACGCTCTTATATATTCTAAAAACGTTTCTTCATCTAACTCAGCAAATTCGGTATTATCAACCACTCTTGCCACAAGTTCCTTTATTTTATCACAATTTTCGGCATAACTCAAAAAATCTGCTAAATTTATTTTACCCTTTTCTTCAATATAATATTCAATTTCACTAATTAAGGCTCTTTCTTCCGGATTTTTTAAGAATCCTAATCTTTTATTAAATATCTTTAAATACTTACTATCACTCATTAAATAATACAGTATATTATTAACACATATCTCATATTTATTTTTAGTTTTAACCGGATTTACATTAATAATTGGTTCTTTCTTTTCTTCCGTAAAGCTAACTTCACTTTTTAATACTTCATAATCGATATGATATTCTTCACTTAATTTTTTTAAGGTAATTTCTTTGGTTAAGTTATCCGCATCATTAAGCATTTTTATTACTGATTTAACATAATTTATTAATTCTTCCGTATTATTTAAATTCTTATTATTTTTTAAATACTCTAATTTATAATCAAAATAATTTAAACTATGCTTAATTGTATCTTTAAAACTATCGACACCATATTTAACAATATATTCATCTGGGTCTTTCGCTCCGCTTAATCTGACCACTTCACAAGGAATATTATTTTTAACGAGTTCTTCCCCAATATTATTCGTAGCCAAACTTCCCGCATCATCATTATCCAGCATTAAAACTATTGGGACACGTAATTTTTTTAAAATATCGATTTGTTCTTTCGTTAAAACCGTACCCATTAAAGCCAAAACATTTTTAACTCCTGAGGAATACATTCTAATAGCATCCATATTGCCTTCAACAATAATAGCTTTCTTTTCTTCTCGGATATAATTTTTAGCATTATAATAGTTAAATATTAAATTACCTTTTTTATAAATACTAGTTTCTTTGGTATTAATATATTTAGCCACATCTTTTTCGCCATTAAAGATTCTGCCGGTAAACCCAACAACTTTACCTTCTAAATTAGTTAAAGGAATCATTATTCTATTAATAAATTTATCATAAACATTTATTCCTGATTTATTAATAAGTCCTAACTCATCTAATTTATTGACATCATATTTTTTCTTTTCTAAGACTGATGCTAAATAATTACTATTATCTAAAGCTAAACCAATTTTAAATTCTTTAATGATATCATCTGTAATACTCCTGCTATTTAAGTATTCTCTAGCCTTGGCACCTTCCGCACTACTTAAGTTATTTTGAAGTATCTTCGTGGTATAATCCATTATTTCATATTCTAATTTATAACGATTATCATAACTTGCTTCCGGGTTATAATCAAGAGGTATTCCTACTTTATCCGCTACTTTTTTCACCGCTTCTAAATAAGAAATATTTTCATAATCTTTAACAAAAGTAAAAACATTACCACCTTTATTACAAACAAAACACTTAAATAATTGCCTATCTCTTGATACCGACATACTAGGGGTATGATCATCATGAAAAGGACAAATACCAAAGTAATTTTTACCTTGCATTTTAAGTGGTATATATTCCCCAATAATATTGACAATATCCGCCGAATTTCTTATTTCATTAATTTTACTTTCACTAATTCCTTGCATACCCTAAACTTGTCCCTTCATATATATATATTGTCGCTACCCCCTGAATTTCCTTTTTTTTCGTAGTAATTTTTTTAATTTTTAACGATTTCTTGTTAATTTTGGTCCATTTTCTTCCATTTCTTTAAAAGTATCTAAAGATTTTTTTATTCCTTTACTTATATCAATCCCATATTTATCTTCTAGCATTGTTAATAATGTAGCTTTAACTTGAAAATCAAATTCCGGATTTAAATATTCCATAATTTCCCCGGTTTTTAAATAATTTTCAATTACATAATTAGCATAGACTTCTAAAAAATATGTATCATCAACATCTTCTTCTTTGGCTTCTTTATTTACCATTTTTTTATTAACCATCCGTTCACAATTATTTAAAATTCTCTCAATTGTAACTCTTTCTTCATCATATTTATGAGCTAGTTCATTACTTAATGGTTCAAATTCTCGCATTGTTTTAAGCATTGTAATAAGACTTATTAAAAAGGCAATAATTATAACTAAATCTCCCGTTAATGTTAAAGGTAAAGCTATAAATGTTAAAACAAAATATCTTGTAACTTTCTTTAATTTATCTATTAAAATATTTCTTTCAATAATTCGGTTATTTAAGACTACTTTTAAATAATCTATTTCTTTTAATAAAGATGCTCCATCTTCTTCACTAATTCTTGGCATAGCATAAATACTATCATAATGTTCTTTAGCCATTCCTTCTAATATTTCATATGTTAAACCATTGGTATTTTTATCCATCATTTACCTCCCTATTTCATTAATACTAATTTTTTGCTTTCTTCATATTCTGGATTTTTAATATCATATACTTCGTTATTATCAATCTCATTAATAGTATTCACAATATTTTTTTCATCAAATATCTTTTCTTCTTTATCTAAATCTACATTATCACTAACTTTTTGAATAATTATTCTTTCTTTTTTATCAAGTTCAATAGTACATTCATCAATTACTCTAGTAATTTTATTAACTTCTTCTCGATAATTATTAATACCATATTTTTTAATAATCAGATAATCATATACTCGATTACCTAAAAGAATTATACCTAATATAAATAACAAATAATATTTAAAAACAAATAATAAACCCGTAATAAATGTTAATAATATAGAATTTATTATATTTCTAAATAAGATTAATTTAAAATTATTTTCTTTTTCTTTTTGCATTTCTTTTAACTTTTGCAAATTAAATGTTAGATTACATATTTCATTTATAAAATCTATCTTTTCTTCTTTATCTAAATCTTGGACATTTAATATTTTTTGATATAAATTCTCTGCTTCACTTAAAAGAACATTAAAAGTAAACTGTTTATCCTCCAATGTCTTTCCCCCTCTTTTCGAAAAAATATTATAGCACATTTGAAAAAATAAGCAAGTTATGAATTCAAACTTGCTTATTATCTTACCTACGGACAGTTTTTTAAAAATATAAAAATAGATATGACCCATTAGCCATACCTATTTGATTCTCTTAATTGATTAAACAACCTTTTTTTGATATCATTAAATTATCAAAATATATCATTCAATATCAAAAATAAAGT
>CANQHT010000046.1 GCA_947623705.1 uncultured Bacilli bacterium | reverse complement strand
GGTAAAATATTTATGGTTACTACTACAGTAAACACAATTAAGACAATAACACCGGCGACAATTATAAAAGTTGTTAAATTATTATTAGTATTTTTATTTTTCTTTTTCATTATTTTTCCTCCACATAATCTTTAAATAATTTATTATAAATTGGTTTTACTAATTCACCAATAACAAAGGTTAAGAAACATATTCCTAAAGTAACCAATATACTTACAAATGGAATACCAGAGACAACAAAGAATTTCTTTAAACCAGTAGTTAAAACAATTATTTGAATAATAAATATGGCTCCAACACCAAGGGATAATCTTTTATTAGAAAATATTTCTTTATTTAAAACTGAATGTTTTAAGTTCCGACAAGAGAATGAAAATAACAATTCATGAGCAATTAAGAAGATAAATAATAAAGAGCTTGCCACATTGACATCTTGTACTTTAGAGTAATATATAAAGATACTTAACATTATGGCGGATTTAATAATGGCCCCGATAATAATTTTAGAGGTTAAGAATGGAGTAAAGAAAGTTTTATTATTACGGTTAGATGGAGTATTATCCATAACATCACTTTCACTTTTTTCAAAGGCTAACATAATGGCAGGGATTGAATCCGTTACTAAGTTTAACCATAGAAGTTGCAAGGTTGTAAACATCTCCATATTCATAAGCATTGAAACAAAAACTAAAATAACTTCGACAATATTACCCGCGAGTAAGTATAAAATAACTTTTTTTATGTTAGAAGTTATTCTTCTTCCTTCTTCAACACCATCAACAATGGTTGAGAAACTATCATCAACTAAGATACAATCCGCAACTTTCTTAACTACTTCAGTTCCCGTAATTCCCATCCCTATACCAATATCGGCTTTTTGAATAGCCGGGGCATCATTAACTCCATCACCAGTCATAGCCACAACTAAACCTTGATTTTGTAAGGCTTCCACAATTCTAAGTTTGGTATTTGGTGATATTCTCGCATAAACTTGATAATAATTAACCGCTTCTTTTAATTCTTCATCACTCATTTTATCGACAACTTTACCTTCAATAGCTTTATCATCAACATCAATGATTCCAACTTGTTTCGCAATCGCTCTTGCAGTATTAATACTATCACCCGTAATCATAATTGGTTTTATTCCTGAATGCAAACAAATGGAAATAGCATTTGGAACACTTTCTCTTGGTGGATCCATCATGCCAATTAAACCAATAAATATCATATCTTGTTCTACTTTTTCTAAATCGTTATATTTATAAGCAAACGCTAACATTCTTAAAGATTTTTTACTTTCTTCTTTTTCAATAGCAAATATTTTATCCTTTACTTCTTTAGTCATGGTTTTAATTTCGCCATTAACTATATATTTAGTCGAATTATTTATAATGGAATCTAAACTTCCTTTAGTGAAAACATATTTTTCGCCTTCATATTCATTAACGGTACTCATCATTTTCCGGTCAGAATCAAAAGGATATTCTTTAATTCTTTTAATATTTAGTAAGTTATTACTTTTTTCTAAATATTTATAAATTGATACTTCTGTTTCATCTCCAATATATTTATCTTCATTTTTTGTAACATTTTGACAAGCATTAGCACACAAATTTAATAACCGATTATTAGGTATTGCATCTTCATCCGTATATAAAATATCATTAACATAAACTGATTTAACTAACATTTTATTTTGGGTAATAGTTCCTGTTTTATCCGAACAAATAACATCAGTGGATCCTAGAGTTTCGACAGAGGCCATCTTTCTAATAATAACATTTCTTTTGGCCATCGCCGTCATACCAAGTGATAAGATAATCGTAATAATGGAACTCATACCTTCGGGAATGGCTGCAACCGCTAAAGAGATAGATAACATTAAAATATCAAAGAAATCATTTTTCATTAAAAGACCAATAACCATCATAACTAAAATAATGCCTAAAATAACATAAGTTAAAACTTTACTAATTTTATTGACTTTCTTTTGCAGTGGTGTTAAATCACTTTTTTTATTCATTAGACTAGTCGCAATTTTTCCAAGTTCTGTGCCCATTCCCGTACTAGTAACTACAACAAAGGCATGTCCATTAACTACATTACAACCCGCAAAAACCATATTTTTTCTTTCATATAATTCTTTTGTTTCTTTAATATCTTCATTATCTTTTTTAATGGCTTTAGATTCTCCCGTTAAAGTTGATTCATTAACTTCTAGATTATCTGATGAAATAATTCTCGCATCTGCAGAAACATAATCTCCGGCTTCTAGTTCAATAATATCTCCCACAACTACTTTGGTAACATCAATTGATTCTTTAACCCCATCTCTAATAACATAAGTATTTGTAACAAACATCTTATTTAATTCTTCAATGGCTACATCTGCTTTTTTCTCTTGAATAAAACTAAGTATAGAATTAATTACTACAATTACAATAATTATAATAGAATCAACATAACTTTCGTTTTGAATATAAGAAATTACGGCCGAAAATATGGAAGCAAAAATAAGGAGGATAATCATAAAATCATTAAATTGTTCTAAAAACAAGACAAAACTAGATTTCTTTTTCCGTTCCGTAAGTTTATTTTCCCCGTTTTCACTAAGTCTTTTCGCGGCTTCTTCCTTACTTAAACCTTTTTCACTAGTATTTAAACGTTTATATATTTCTTTTACGCTTTCCTCGTAAACTTCTTTTTTTTCATCACTTTTCATAAGCTCACCTTCCTACTATATAAGACGCTATAAAAAGAAAAATCAAGAGAATAATTCCAATTATAGCAAAAACTGTTAAGACATTAGTTAAGACATAATGTTTATCATCTTTTAACAGACAACCACAATGCCTACAATAAATGTCACCATCTTTAACTATACTTTGACAATTTAAACATTTTTTCATAAATCACCTAATTTTTCATTTAATATCCGAATTATTTCTAAACTACTTTTTTGTAAATTATAACCATGTAGATAATAATCATGTACGGCTTCCGCAATTGTTTCTAACGCATTTATTTCATCCTCTTTATTCTTAACACCAGCATATTTGGAAATAGTACTCGCAAATTCTTCTTTACTTAAATGCACATTATAATTTTGATTATAGTTGTTTATCGCTGTATCTAATATTCCGCTCGCAAACTCGCCACTTTCAAACTCTTCTACAGCATTATTTATTTGATATTCATTTTCTTTTGTTAAATAAGTAATACTATCAATATTATTTTCTTTTAAATAGATAGCAAATGTAAGGTAATGTCCTAGTTCATGAGCAATCGCTGATTCAAATGTCGCATCTTTAACATAATAGTTTTCCCCAACTACACTTTCCACACCTTTATCTAAAATATTCTTATTTAAGTAATAATAACTATTAAGTAAAATTTGGGTTTTATTAACTTTATTATATTTATTAAGACTATCTTTTACATTTACAAATTGATACATTGGTTGAAAATAAGCAATATATTCGGAATTGGTTTCAGCATTAGTAATTGTGATATTTGTTAAATATCCTTGCATTTTAGGAAATAAACTATACATTTTTCTAATAACTTCATCTATTTTTTTGGCTTCATCATAGTCAACATCACAAAATAAAACACTAGGTATTTGATAATCTTCTTCTAAGTTATATTCTAATAATCTTAATTCCGTATCATTATTACAAGTATATACTTGTTTACTAAAATCTTTTTTGATAAATTCTATAGCATCATCATAAGAATCTACTATTTCTTTACCATATTGATTATTTGTTTTAATAACTGAGGTTTGATAACCATAAACATAATTAACTACTTGTTTTTTTAAATAAATTAAAGGTTTAAATAAATCTTTGCCCTGAATAAGAAGCATACCGACAAATAAAATAATTCCTAAAGATAAAATTGTCGTTAAAGTAGTTAATCTTTTATTTTGTTTAACAACTCCGCCTTTGTTAATTGTAGCAATATTAGATTCATCTTTTAAAAAGTTATAACCCTTAGCGGTCCACTCTCCACATTGACTACAAAAATTATCATTTTCTTCTACTTCGGCATTACATTTTGTACATTTCATATCAATACCTTACCTTATAAATATAATTATAATATTTATAGATATTTTAAGTCAATTCACAAATAAAAAAAGGTAAGAATTTTTACCCTTTTTGACATTAATCAATATTTATTAATTCGTATTCTCTACTTCCAAGTCCAAGTCTTTCAGCTTCTTCAACAGTATGAATAGCATGCTTTTCTGCCATTCTTTTAACTAAAGAGGCTTTTCCTTCATCAGTTGAATTCATAACTGTATCATAACAACATTCATCAATTGCTACTGGATCTGTTGACGCAAAAATACCAACATCAGCCATCTCGGGATCGTGAGGGTTACTATCACAATCACAATCAATGGAAATATTATTCATAACATTAATATACACAATATTATCTCTACCCATATAATCCATTACAGCTTCACAAGCTTCGGCCATACTTTCTAAGAAACCATCTTGATCACCAGTATGATTCCACATTTCATCAGGATCACTGGTAATACCCACAGAATGAATCCAAGATTTACCTCTCTTTGAAGCCACACCAATACTCATATTTTTTAAAGCTCCACCAAAGCCTCCCATAGCATGACCTTTAAAATGCGACAACATAAGCATGGAATCATAATTCGCTAAATGAGCACCAACTATATTTTTACCTTGTAAATGTTTACCATTTTGAACAGGTATTTCCATATCACTTTCTTCATCCATTATATCGCAAGGAGCAATATCTTTAAAACCATGATCTTTAATTGCTTGCCAATGGCTTTCGACATCAAATCTTTTACCCCGGTAGGCTGTACAACATTCGACGATGGTTCCATTTAATTTGTTAACGAGTCCCTTAATTAAATTGGGATTTAAAAAATTATGACCACCCGGTTCCCCAGTTGAAATTTTTACTGCAACTTTTCCCTTCAATTCATGATTTAAGGCCTCATAAATTTTAATTAATCCTTCACTACTAATATCTTTTGTAAAATAAACTTTTGCTTTTTCCATAACTTTTCCTCCTTTAAAATTTATTTACTTGTTTTAACTTCTAAATATTCACTTGGAACATTAATATTATTATTATCATATTCTTCTTTTAAATACTTCATAAATGCTCTTTTAACTGCAAAATGATTATCTGGTTTACAATCTATTTGGACTTTATAAATATAATTATTTGCATTCAACGTTTCTATTCCTAGTAATCCAATATCATTACGAACTTCTTTCATATCAATAATTTTTTTATTAACATTTTTTAACATTTTTTCTAGCTCTTCTAAAGAAACACTTTTACTAACAGGAAATTCAATAAACAACACGGTATTATACATACTATGATTAATAACACTAGTTACCAAACTATTATTTATAATCATGACCTCGCCATTATAACCTCTTATTTTGGTAGTTTGTAATCCTAAATCAATTACTTCACCCCGAAAACCATTGATCGTTACCACATCACCTTGCATATAATGATTATCAAATATAATCGCAATACCACTTAATAAATTTTTAATGGTATCTTGAAAAGCAAGTCCAATGATAGCACCAGCAATACCTAATGATGCAATAATGCTTGTTGTTTTAATATCAAAAACATTTAAAACCGCTAGAATAAAGATAACTGCGACAATATATTTAATAATACTTTTAATTAAGTTAACAATTGTCTTTTCTCTTTTAATTTGAAATTCTTTTTTATTATGCCCAACTTTGTTAATAATTAAGGCTTTATCAACAAGACTACATAATATTTTATAGATAACAAATGCCGCGATTAAATAAATAATTGGTAAATATATTTTGGGCGAAATATGAATATTTTCAAACATATTACCACCTATTTACTTTTCTTCTTTTTGGGTTTAGTCTTTTTTACTTCTTCAGTTTCAATTAATTCTACTTCTTCTACTTTTTCTTCTTTTTTAAAATCTTCTCCACGATTATTTTCTGCTACTTTATCACTTTTATCTTTATAAACAAAATAACTAACAAAATCAATTAAGCCATAAAGCATCATAAATAAACCAATAATTGATAAAGCTAAATTAGATGCTAAAATAGTGTATAAGCCTCCACCAATAAGTATTAAACCAACAACAATTAAAGCATAAAATTTACTAGTTCTATCTGTTGTATAAAAAGTCATAGCAATTCTTCCTATACCCATTAAAATTAAGTAACCACCAACAACAATTCTTAATAATAGTTCAATGGCACTAGCTAAAAAGATAAATACAATACCTAAAATGATTGCTGTTATTCCAAAAGCCATCTCATTACGATTAACAACTCCTAATCTTTTATCTTGAATATAATAATTGGCAGTTTTATAAACCCCAACTAAAATTAAAAGACCTCCAATACAGTAAGAAATAAATTTCACTACAGCATTTGGATTAACAAAAATAATTAAACCAAATACAAAGAATGCTAAAGCACTAAATAAATTAAAATTATTTTTTTTCATTATAATCACCTTCTAAATAAATTATACAATTAATCATAAAAAAATCAAGAATTTTCATCTTGATTATTTTTTAAGTTTTTTATTAATTTCGTTTGTATTTTTCCAAATCATTATCATTATTAATGATAATTCAAACATTACTCTTAAGAATAAGTTTCCTAAAATTAATGTAAGTAGGAAAGATACGAAACTTTCAGTTATTAATTCAAAGGATACTAAAGTAATAAAGATAGTTAAAACTAAATAGATAATTTTAACAATGTCTTCAATTAGCATCTTATGAAAGTTAAAAAATTCTTTAATCCATTCTAAATATTTATTAGGCATTTTCTTATCTGGTTTAAAGAATAAGAAATAAACAACTAAACCTCCTACTAAAGCTAAAACTAAAGAAACAATAGTCCATACTGCAGAGCCATTAAAAGAACCTAAAAGACTTGGCGTTGTTTGTTCAATTTCAGGATAATAATATTGCATTAAAGTTACTCCTTTCTTATAATATATTATACAATTAAACTTAAATACATTCAATCCAAAAAATTATCTTTATTTTCTCTTTTTTCCTTCTAAATCATAAATAACTAATGTTAATATTACTGAAAAACCAAATAAAATTGTTACAATATTACTTTGAGTTACAAACACAATTATTCCTAAAATTACACTTAATATTAATAGTAGTAAAGAATAAATCCTCTTTGGTTTTGACTTAATCGATTTTAAATTATTTTCCTTATTTTCTTTATTAATTATTTTGACATTAACTATACACTCTAATTCAATCGGAGCAACTTTATATGGCTTTGAATATCCATTAGTTATCGCTTCCCCTTTGAGATTAATTAATACTTTTTCGTTATTTATCTCTAATATTTCTAGTTTATAATTTGTAAAAGGCTCTGATTCATATAAATATAAAATATCTTCGCTATTATATGCTTCTTCAACTGAATTCACCGTTTTTAATGGACCAATTAATTCGTTAATATTATTTTTTTCTAAGATAATATTTTTTATTTCTATTTTAGGACTTATTATAGAATTTTCATAATTACTTTCTATAAAATCACACACTAAATAACAACTAACAATTTTATTATTTTCAACATACAATGTTAATTTACTTTCTTCATCATTTAATTTAAATGTACTGTTATTAATTTTTAATAAATTTTTTTCATTCATCTTTATAAACTCTTTTCTAAATATATTTATCTAATTACATTATAGCAACATAAATATTTATTGAAAAGAACTAAACTTAATTTTAACTTTTTCTTATAGAAAAAAATACAAAAAAATTGCAAAAAAAGGTTGACAAGATAGATAAAATCAATTAGTATAGTAATCACCAATTCGAGAAAACCTTGAATTGGTGCTAGTATCACACTAGTCAACCCCTTTTTATTCTTTGAGGTCACATAAGTGGCCTCGTTTTTTTATGATTTTTTATATTTGCTTTTAATTTCAGTCATCGTTAAATCACTTTTAATACTTCTTTTAAACTTACTTATATCCATAATATTGGCATACGCATCATTTTCTTTAATAAGTAACCAATTATCTTCTTTAAAATTTATTAAAGTCCAACTACCTTTTAATCTTTTCCCTTTTAAAATAAATTTAATTGCGCCATTTTTTAAGTCTTTGGCGAAGTCTCCTAAAGGTTCATAATAGCCCCGATCCCAAAGCATTACCGTGCCGCCACCATATTCACCTTCCGGAATTATGCCTTCAAAATTACGATAACTATAGGGATGATCTTCTACTCTAACTGCCAGTCTTTTATCTTTCGTATAGTATGATGGTCCTTTAGGTACGGCCCAACTGAGTAACACACCCTTCCATTCCAAACGAAAATCATAATGGTCTCTAGAAGCTAAATGATGTTGCACACAAAACTTTAACTTCCAACTTTTTTCTTTTTTTATTTTCCCAATTGGTTCCCTAGTTTTCTTAAAATTTCTTTTGGTATTATAACTATTTAACTTTTTCATACAATCACTACTTATAGTTTAACATATTTAACTTAATTTATACTAAGTTTATTTGTCTTGACATTGTATATAATATGTATTGAACATAATTTATTTTTATGTTATGCTAATTCTATCAGAGAGTAAAGGAGGTAAATATGATGGCTAATATTAATATGAGTTTTCGCGTTGATAGAGATTTAAAGAAACAAGCCGATACTTTATTTAAAGAATTAGGTTTAAATACTAGTGTAGCTTTAAATATGTTTCTAAAACAAAGCGTTAGAGAACAAGCATTACCATTTGTTCCAACTAAAGAAGTTAATGAAGAAAATACTGAAACTGAAGAATGCATATTATGTAAAAAATATAATAAACCCAATCGAAGATTAAAGAAAGCAATAAAAGAAGCCAACGATATAATAAGTGGTAAAGTAGAATCTAAGGGTTACCATAATGTTGATGAGTTCATCGAGGATATGCTTAAATGATTTTAGACATCGTTGGAACTAAATATGCAATTCATGGAACAAATAATTTTAAAAAACAATTAAAAAAAGTTAATAAACAAGGAAAAGATATCAAAAAATTTAGAGATTTATTATTAAAACTTGCTAATGGCGAAAAATTAGATGCCAAGTATCGTGATCACGCTTTAAATGATAACAAACAATATCAAAATTGTCGAGAATGTCATATTGAACCTGATTGGCTATTAATCTATCAATATCAAGAAAAATGAAAAATAAATTTTTCATTCTATGAATTCCTAACGGAATTCTTTTTTGGTATAATGATACTAATATA
>CANQHT010000045.1 GCA_947623705.1 uncultured Bacilli bacterium | reverse complement strand
TAGCAGTTCTTTCTCTTAATCCTCCTGGATATCCTGAGTGATTATAATATTTCTTGTCTAATAACTTATTACCAGTTAAAGCAACTTTACTAGCATTAACAATGATTACATAATCACCACAATCAACATATGGAGTATAAGTAGGTTTATGTTTTCCTCTTAATACGTGAGCGGCTTTAGTAGCTACTCTTCCTAATGGTTTACCAGTTGCATCAATTACATACCAATTTCTTTCAACTGTTTCTTTTTTTTGCATAAATGATTTCATAACAATTTCCTTTCATTATGTCCTCTATTAAACTTTCCCACGGCTTAATAAACTTCATAAATAAAATGTACCATACTAAATTATATGGAAAAAGGCCCATTTTGTCAATTAAAATCGTACTTTTTGGGCCAAATTTTACTAAATTTTACTAAATTTAACATTTTACAATAATTTATTTTATCTAAATAGCCGTATTTACGGGCTTTGTTTGGCAAAACTTTAAAAAAGTCAATATGTTCACTTTAAAAAAGTCAGTACTCTTACTTTAAATTAGTCAGAATATTTAATCTTTTTTAAATATAAGCCATTGGGACTAAAAGTGGGTAATCTTCTAGTGGTTTTTAATTCTATCATATCTTGAATATCTTCTTTATTTACTTTACTTTTACCAACCTCTACTAAAGCACCAACTAAATTTCTCACCATATAACGATAAAAAGCATAACCGGTAAATTCTAAATATAAAACTTTATTAAATTTATAAATCTTTATTTTAGTAATTGTAGTTTGATAATCTTCTCTATCACCCGCAACAAAATTTTGAAAATCATGCGTTCCTAAAAATAATTTGCTTACTTCTCGCATCTTATTTATATCTAAATTATTTTTAACATAGCCATAATAATTTTTATCTCTATTTCCAGTTAAATCAATTTTATAAAGATAAGTCTTACTTTTAGCACTATGTCTCGCATGAAAATCTGAAGCAACTTTTTTTATTTTCTTTATCTTTACATCTTCTAAAATTTTATTGGCTTTATTTTTTAAATCTTTGACATCTTTATTAGTTTCAAAATGTACTACTTGATATAAAGCATGGACTCCCGCATCAGTTCTTCCTGCCCCTTTAATAACAATATCTTCCTCTAGTATTTTACTTAAAACATTCTCTAAATAACCTTGCACATTTCGCACATTATTTTGTCTTTGAAACCCGCAAAACTTTGAACCATCATAACTAATAATAAGCATATACTTCATTAAGAAGCACTCCTGTAAATATCTTTTATAAGTTCATAAATATCGGTATTATTATTTAATACTTTACCATCTTGATTAACATAGTTAATAAATTCAACTATTTTAGGCATATTCGTATAGTCATACAATCTCTTATCAAAAAAGTCTTCGGTATAATAAACTATTTCTTTATTTTTAATAACATATACTTTTTTAACAAAATTTATAAATACTTCCATACTATTATCAATAACGACAATCTTCTTATGATAATTATTATTTAACTTCAAAAATAATTTTTGCATATAATCGATTTCTTTGGCATTAAGCGATATGGACATATTACCAACAATAATCATTTCTTTTTGGAGTTTACTTGCGAGTTCCACTTTCCATAATTCACTCATTGTTAAGTCACTTAATTTTTTATCTATGACATCATCAGTTAAAACAACCATCTTTAAAGCTTTACTTAAATTATTAATATTTAATTCTCTAACCGTACTTTCCATATTTAATGTACTTTTAAATGTACTAATAACGCCGATCAAACCATATTTATCTAATATACTCTTTAATTCCATAAGGCACCTTTTAAACTTTCTTTACTAGTATAAACTTCTTTAATTAAATCATAATTTTGTAAAAGATAAGATAATTCAATAATAAATGGTAATTTTAAACCTAACTTTTTAATTAGTTTCTCTTCTTTTAAAACTTCTAAAGTTGGGCCTTCCATAAGAATTTTATTAACATCATAGATAATTAAATATGGTGTAAATAATACTTCTTCTATATTATTTGTAACATTTATATAGCTAACATTCGCTTCCCTTAAAGCTCTAAAAGTTTCTTTGATTTCTATTTCGCTTAACTTAGTAAAACTTTCAAAAAAGATAACCTTATCTTTAGTTAGTAGTTCTTCTAAATTATAATTAGTTCCCTCAACGACAAAATAATCTGGATAATTTTTTAAAATATTTTTATTAATATTATTACTTATAATCGTTACTTCTTTATTCATTTTTACTTCCTTCTTTATTCTTTATATTTTCGTGATTCTCGCGAATTTTTTTAATACTTCTAAAATGATGATTAACTCCGGATTTACCTAATTTATAATCCGTTTCCATACTAATGATATCAGCAAGTTCTTGCATAGAAACATCCGGATATTTCTCTCTATAAGTGATAACTATTTTCGTCTTTTCATCAATTAAACTTAGTAAATCATTACTCTTTAAATAATTGATATCATCTAATTGTTTTAAACCACTTTGAATAGTTTTTTCTTGATTAGCAAGTTCACAATTATTTAACCGGTTAACCATATTTTTATGATCACGATAAATTCTCGTATCTTCAAATTCAAATAGAGAGCGAATGGCCCGGAACATTTTAATTAAATCACTAATACTTTCACTCATTTTGATATAAGCAATAAACTTATATCCTCTTTTAATAACTTTAGCATTTAAGTTAAATTCATTAAGTAATTTAGCAATATCTAAAGCATCAGACTCACTATCTAAAATATATTCTAAATGATAACCACTAGTTTTTGGGTTTGAAACATTACCTACACCTAAGAAGGCACCCTTTAAAAAAGCTACTTTTTCTTCATCACTATCAAGTACCGGTACATCATTAATCATTTCTTTTAAATAATCAATTCGCTCATTAATTTCTAAGATATAAATTTGTTTAACCCGAAATCTTTTTTGAACCCTTATAATTATCTTTGGTTGAATACCTAAAGTTTCCTTAATTATTTTATAGATAAATCTTGTAACTGAAGCATTTTCTAAAGTTAAGGTAATATTATCACTAACCTTGGAATTGTATTTTAAAAAGGCATCCAAAATCCACCGATTTTCAATCTCATTATTTGTATTCTTACTTATTTCTTCTTTTAATCTAGTCGTGAAGGTCATTTTTAGCACCATCCATTAAATAAGAAAAAATTAAATAGGCGGTTTTTAATGCATCATGACGATAGACATTTTCTTCAATTTTATAAAGACGATCTGTAATTAAGCACTTATGCATTTTATCTAATTCTTCTTTATCTAAAATAACTGGGTCTTTTTGTTCTTTTTTTGAATATTTTTTCACTAGTTCCGAATTCATTTTGGCATTATTAGCAACCACTATATCAATAGAATTTTTACCTAAATATTCTTCCAATAATTTAACATGATCACTTACTTTAAAGTTATCCGTTTCTCCTGGTTGGGTAAATAAATTACAAATATATAATTTTTTCGCTTTACTGCTCTTAATCGCATTATTTAATTTTTTATTAAGTAAATGGGGAATAATACTCGTTATGATACTACCTGATGAGAAAATAATTAAGTTAGCTTTTTTAACCGCATCAATAACTAAAGGATTAACTTCAATTTCTTTGGAATATTCAATTCTTTCAATAACTTTTTTTGTTTTAGTTATTTGTTCTTCACCCACTAGTCTTTTACCATCACTTGTAATACCAACTAAATCTACAATATCTTCAGTTAAAGGTAAAACTTTACCTTTAGTATCTAATAATTTTTCTAAGATAGGCAAAGATTTATCAAAATTGCCTTTTAAATCAATTAACGCTGTAAGTAATAAATTCTTAATCGAATGATTACCTAAAGTCTTGGATTTTGTAAAACGATAATTCATTAAATTTTTTAAGTCTTCGTCACAATCACTCATGGCTAAAAGAACTTTGGAAATATCTCCAACAGCCGGAATATTATAATCTTTTCGCACTCTACCTGTACTTCCCCCATTATCTGATACCGAAACAACAGCGGTTATATCTAAAGGAAATAATTTTAAGCCTTTTAAAATTTGGGATAGACCACTACCACCACCAAAAATAACAACTTTTTTCATTTATATCACCTGATTAATTTCTTTTTTTCTTCTTTATTTTATCATATTTTATTATACTTGACTACATAGAAAAACATTATAGTTTTTTATCCTATAATGTTTAAAATTTATACCATAAAAGTAATTCGTCTTTATTAGTAACATTTATATCATCTTTATAATTCGTATTTATATGATCTTGTTCTTCTGTTAATGCCCTGTCAAATATTAAAGTATCTTTAAATGTTGTATAAGAATACTGATTAACTGTAAGTTTAGATGGGTTTCCTCCAATTACTAATGGTTCTTTATTTTGAGGTTTTTTAATATTTCCTTTTACATTAACTTTATCATGTAGTTCGCCATCAATATATAACTTTAAATTGTCACTTTCTAATAATCCATCATATGTAAATACTATTGTATGCCAATCAACGGTATTAAAATTATATGTTTTAGTAAATGAATAATATTTATCAGTGTATATTGCATCTACAAATAAAAACTCACCATTTTCAGGAATAATAACAAGGCCAATACCACCATTTTCCAAATTGCCAATTAAATTACTTGCTCCAGTATTAGGCAATGCATTAAATTTTACTCGTATAATTACACTAAAACTATTTCCAAAATCATAATCAGATAATCCAGCATCTATATAACCCAAATGATTACTGTCTATACTTGTTGTTACACCTTCTTCATTATGTGACACAGCATAACTTATTCCATTATGATTATTACCACTTAAATCAGTTATAAATTCGCCATCTAATATAGGATAACCATTACTTCCTAATTTCCATTTTTGAAGTATATAACCTTCTAATTCTGGATTAATAGTTGTTAAATTAATTGAGTTTAAATTACTATTTAATGTATTTACAAAAGTTTGATTTTTCATAGCAGTTTCATTCATGCCATATTTAGTATTAAGTGATGAATCATTACTACCAGTAATTTTATTATTAAAATAACTATTAATAATTTCTTTACTTGCACTAAAACTTCCTAGTCCAAAGCGATTATTTCCAGTTATTTCTCCTAAATTATAACTATTATTTATATAAACATTGCTATTAGCAGATCCACCATTTGTAATTCCCGCAGATGTAGCTTTTCCAGTTATATTTCCTACATTGTAACTATTTATAATTTTACAAGTAGCATTAGTGTTATTATGGCCAATTATGCCACTAGCTATTGATAAAGAATTAATTTCTGCTGTATTATAACTGTTAATAATATAAGAAACGCTTGCATTATTATATCCTACAATACCTCCGCCAACTAAAGCATAACCTGGAGTTGTTGTATTTGCTGTTATTATGCCACTATTATAAGTATTACTTATTATTAATTTACCATTATTTGCATTAAAGCCTACAATTCCTCCAGTTCTATTACCTCCCGTAATATCACCGATATTATAAGAATTTAAAATAATACCATTTCCGCCGTTTTTAATTCCTAATAATCCTCCAACATCAACAGCTACATCCGTTGTTTTTGTATTATTAAGATTATTTATGCTTTTTAAATTATTACTATTTATTATATTTAAGGTACCATATGAAATAGCCATTAATCCAGCAGCCACTGAACCACTATCTCTTCCAACTGTAACTTCACCATTATTGTAACTATCTATTATAATTACTTTAGAGGTGTGAGTTTCATAATCTCTTCCAGCTAAGCCACCAGCATTACTACCTATAGTGTTTTCTATTTTTCCATTATTATGACATTTTTCAATTATTATTTCCACATTAGTATTTATATAACCTACTATACCACCTGTATTATTGCCTCCAGATATTTTTTTATCTCCATTATTATCATTGCTCGAATTATAAATTTCTACTTTCCCACTCCTTGCTGTTCCAATTATACCACCAACACAACCACTACCAGCTGTACTTATTATTTCAACTTCATTATGACAATTATCTATTATTTCATTAGATGCTTCACCTGATATTCCACCTAAACTAATACCACCTACGTTGTCAGTTAAAGTTTCGGAAAATATTTTTCCACTTGTTGTTAAATTTGCAATTGTTCCATTACTAACATCGCCAAATAATCCTAAATGGATAGTCCCAATAACTAAATTATAAATATATAAATTATCTACTCTTTTTTCTTTACCATCAAAATTGCCTTGAAACTTAATTGTTGCATTTCCAATAGGTATAAATCCACTACCTTCTTGATTTGTTAGCTCATTTATTAAGGTTTCAGTTTCATTTACTCCATTAATATCGCCAAAGTCAGTTCTTTCACTATCTTCATAGGAATCCTTTTCTTGAAAATCTAAATTTCTTGTTAATTCGAAAAATTTACCAGTATAACTTTCGCCATTAATAACTGTATTACTTAATCTCATTAAATCTTCTATTACACTTATTTGATATGGATTATCTTTAGTTCCACTTCCTAGAAAGATATTTCGATTATAATATAAATAACAATATACACTTTGTTTAGTTTTGATACTTACTGTCTTATCTTCGTTATATACTAAGGCATCTATTGTTTTACCATTACTATCGACACAACCACTTTTCTCTGCATTTATTGTATAACCTTCAGTTGGAAATGTGTTTCCTTCATAATTTTTAAATTTATTAGATTCATAAGCATCTTCAACCATTATCGCTAAACCACCATTATTAATGCTATCTTTTATTCTTACTTTTGGTAGTTCATGATAAGCATTAGATTTATTAAACACAAAAAACATACTAGTTATCACTAATATTAGAATTAATATTAATATTTTTTTATTTTTAAAATACTTCATATTATTCCTCTACCTTTTATTATGTATCATATTTTCAATTTTTATTATATACTAATAGCGTATATTTTTCAATCAATATAAAACAGATATAAAACAGAATAAGCATTCTACCTATTCTGTTTTTATTATAAAATATTACCCCCCCCAGTCAACATTTTTTTAAAATTTATTATAATTTATAATTTTGTAAAATAAAAATTAAAAATAGAAATTTCTTGCAAAATAATTTGACTTGAAAAATCAGAAAGTATAAAATAAAGTGCAAAAAAGAAAGGAACTTGAGGATATGTGAAAGGAGAAGCTGTAACTTCTCCTTTCGGTAATACTAAATTATTCTAACACTGGATAGCCATCATTATTATTAATCCAGTTGTTATAACTTATTTCATAATCTGGAAAATCACTTTCAAAATTAGTTAATGTTATTTTTTCCCTATTAGAGTTCAAGATAGTAATTAAATTTTTAATTCCGTTATCATCTTTTGATTCACCAACATTAGTTATATTACTTCCTGTTATTCCATTTCCTTGTAAATAATAAGCATTATTTATTGTATAAGTTGCTGATGTCGATAAATTACCTAACCCATATTTAGTTGTTCCTATCAAGTTACCAGCGTTATAAACATTATTAACATACAATACATCAACTACATTGGCTACATATTGACTATTAAATATTCCATTTACAATAATATTAGACGTACCATTTTTCCAAGATTATAACTATTTATAATATAATTATGTGTACCACCATTGGTAGTTTTTGATGATATATTACCTATTAAACCACCCATAAAAGCATCTGTTAAATCAGCATTATTTTTTAAATTACCTATGTTATAACTATTCACGATATAACTAGTGCTTCCAGTACAATTATACCCAATAAGACCACCAATAGTTATAGGTGACGTATCTGATTTATCATTTGTTTCAAAATTTCCAGTATTATAGCATTTATCTATTAAAACTTTTGAATTATTCCAAGTATATGCAATTATACCTCCTAATTTTGTTCCTCCATACACATTAGCCATATTATAAGATTCTACTATTTTGGCAGTAACATTACCTTCGGTACATCCTATTATACCACCAACATCTAAAAAACTTGTTTTGTTATCGTTACTATTGAAGCGAATTTCTTTACTGACATTTTTTGTTTTATTTATCGTTGTTGTACTACTACTATTAATAAGACCAAGTATTCCACCTATATAAGGATTAGCATTACTCTTATCATTTATTTCCATATTACCTATATTTTGCACATTATTTGTTTCAAAGTTTCCTTTATTTTTAATATAACTTAATATTCCCGCTATTTTTAAATCTTTAGTACTATTATTAGTAATTTTTAAAGATTGTTCGTTTTTTGCACTATCTACAGTTATTTTAGCGCCATCACCCATACCTATTAAACCACCCATATAGGGCCAGACTTCACCTTTTACTTCTAATTCCATTATCTTACTAGAATTTTCATTATTTGAATTTTGAATATTTAAAGTTCCAGATACTTTACCTACTAATCCACCCATACATACACTAGTAGTTTGCTTTTCACTATTTATAGTTAATGTGCCGGAATTATTTGAATCTATTATATTAGTTTCGTTAGTGGCTCCATTATCTCTTCCTATAATACCTCCAAGATACTCTCCTAAATTATTAGTTATATCACCATAATTTTGACAATTTTCTATAGTTAAGTTACCACTATTAATTCCAACTATACCACCAGCATTATTACTTCCACTTATCGAAGAATTGTTTGTACAATTAGATATATTTGCTGTACCATTTGACACACCAACAATACCACCAATACTATAAGAGCCAACTTGACTCGTAATATTTACTTCATCATGACAATTTTCTATTTGAGTATTAGTGATACTTCCAACAATACCTCCAATATTAGCATTTTGAGTTGTTTCTATTATTCCATTTATTGTTAAATTACTTATACTTCCATTAGATAATGCCCCAATAAAGCCTATTGCTTGATTTATTTTATTTTTATTATATATCCATAAATTACTTATTTTGTTATTCTTACCATCTATATTTCCCTCAAATTGATTAGTATAAGATCCAATTGATTCAAAACCACTTCCTTCTGGATTAGTTAGTTCATTTATTAAGGTTTCATCATTACTTACACCATTGATATCTCCAAAATCTGTTCTTTCACTATTTTCATATGATTCTTTTTCTTTAAAATCTAAACTTCGCATTAATTCAAAATATTTATCAGCATAGGTATTTT
Source organism: uncultured Bacilli bacterium (assembly GCA_947623705.1). Lineage (GTDB taxonomy): Bacteria > Bacillota_I > Bacilli_A > RF39 > UBA660 > SIG200. Next base: position 675 of record CANQHT010000045.1, on the reverse strand, counting down.
TATCTTTATTTACGGAATTACTTAATTCTACTAAATCTTCTATATAATATAATCTGAAAGGATTTTCTTTTGTTCCATCTCCTTTAAATATATTGTCATAATATAGATAGCAATAAATACTTTGTTTAGTTTTAATACTAATTGTTTTGTCACTTTCATTATAGATTAAAGCATCAACAGTTTTACCATTACTATCTACACAGCCACTTTTAGTTTTGTTCAAGGTATAACCATCAGTGGGAAATATATTGCTATCTAATTTTTGATATTCACCTGATTTATAATCACTTTCCACCATTATAGCTAGTCCACTATTAATAATACTATCTTTTATTTTTACTTTAGGTAATTCTTTATAAGCATGGGATTTATTAAATACTAAAAACATACTAATAGTTACTAATAGTATTAAAATAAAACTAACTAATATTTTTTTATTTTTTAGCATTAGCATATTATACTCCTTTACTTTTATATTGTTTAATATTTAAAATATTTATTTACCTATTCTTTAATAATTTTACCATGTATAAAATCGTATTTGTGTATATAAACTATTTAAAAATTATTTTAACATTTAAAATTTTCTTAAAGGTGCATTATATATGACAAAATTAATAAATGATAGTTTAAGAATTTTAAGAGAACAAAATGGATTAAATCAAAAAGATATTG
>CANQHT010000044.1 GCA_947623705.1 uncultured Bacilli bacterium | reverse complement strand
TATGTGGATTATATAACTAAAAGTTCATTTCCTTATACTTTAATGTTAGATAATATTAGAGATATTAAAATGTATTTGGATGGTTTATATAATACCGTTATTGTTAATGATATAGCGGATCGTAAAGATATTTCGGATATAGGGATGTTAAAAGATGTTATAAAGTATATGTTTGATAATATCGGTAATGTCTGTTCTAGTAGATCTATTGCGAATACTATGACATCTGGTGGCCGGAAAATATCTGTTCCTACTATTGAAAAGTATTTAGAGGCTTTAGTAGAATCCTTCGTTCTTTATAAGGTTTCTAGATATGATATAAAAGGAAAATATCATTTAACTACGGGAGCCAAATATTATTTGTCTGATTTAGGACTTAGATATTATTTACTAGGGCCAAATGCTGTAGATGATGGTAGAATTTTAGAGAATGTTGTATATCTAGAATTAATAAGAAGAGGTTATGAAGTCTATATTGGGAAAACTAATGATATCGAAGTTGATTTTATTGCTATTAATGAAAAAGGAATAGAATATTATCAAGTAAGTTATAGTTTAAATGATAAAAAAACTTTAGAAAGAGAATTAAAAAGCTTAGATTCTATTAATGATCATAATCCAAAATATTTATTATCAACGGATTTTACACCATATACAACCCATAATGGGGTTAAGCAAATAAATGTCTTTGATTGGCTATTAGATAAATAAGAAAGGAAATAGATATGGGACTTTTTAGTAAATTTAAAAATATTATTAAGAAAAAAGAAGAAATTGTTAAAGAAGAAGAAAAAGAAGAAGTTGAAGAAATAGAGCAAGAAACAATTGAAGAGGTAGAAGAGGCAAAAGAAGCAAAAGTAAAACCAAAAAAAGTTAAAGATAAGAAAAAAAAGAAGAAGAAAGTTACAAGTGAAGCTGAAGAAATTAAAGATTATGATAAAGGCTTAAAAAAGACAAGAGATGAATTTATTTCTAAATTAAATATTCTAGGTATTAAATATACTAAAGTATCCGAAGAGTATTTTGAAGAATTAGAAAGTATTTTAATTATGGCTGATATTGGGGTTAATACAGTCATGAAATTTATGGATAAATTACGAGAGAGAGTAAAAAAAGAAAATATTACCGATATGGAATATTTAAAAGAAGTAATAGTGGATGAATTATTAATTATTTATGTCGAAGGAGAAAGTTTATCCGATAAAATTAATATGAGTGAAGATGGTCCCACTGTTATTTTGATGGTTGGGGTAAATGGGGTTGGTAAAACAACAACGATTGCGAAACTAGCTTATAAATATCAAAATGAAGGTAAGAAAGTAATGCTTATTGCGGGCGATACTTTTAGAGCGGGTGCTGTCGATCAATTAAAAATATGGGCCGAAAGAACTAATTCGGAATTTTATGGGGTTCAAGATAGTGATCCTGCAAGTGTTATTTATGATGGGTTAGTTAAAGCAAAAGAAAAAAATATTGATATTGTTTTAATTGATACCGCCGGAAGACTTCAAAATAAAGTTAATTTAATGAAAGAACTAGAAAAAATTAATAAAGTTATTGGAACCCATATTCCGGGGGCTCCTCACGAAACTTTACTCGTAATTGATGCTTCCACTGGTCAAAACGGCATTATGCAAGCTAAGGCTTTTAAAGAAATTACTAATATAACCGGCATTGTTTTAACTAAATTAGATGGAACTGCTAAAGGGGGAATTGTCCTAGCCATTAAAGAAGAAGTTAATTTACCAGTCAAATTCATTGGTTTAGGGGAAGCGATGACAGATTTAAAACCATTTGATATTGAAAATTATATTTATGGTTTATTTAAGGATATGATGTAATGGAAAAGTTTTTATATTATAATGCGTTATATTTAATTTATAAGGATTTATTAAATAACCATAATAGTGTAATATTTGATTTATATTATGGAGAAAATATGACGATGCAAGAAATTGCCGATAGTGAAGGAATCAGTAAAAGTCGGGTTGGTTCAATTATTAAAAATGTTGAAAAAAAATTAGATAAGTATGAAGATGCTTTAAAAATATATCAAAAGAATGAAAGATTAAATGATTTACTTAATTGGAATGATTTAACGAAAATAAAATTAGAAATCAAAAAAATACTAAAAGGAGAATAAGATTATGTTTGAATATATGGGTGATAGAATAACAAATGCCATTAAAAATATTAGAGGAATGGGTCGTATTACCGAAAATAATATCAATGATGCGATGAAAGAAATAAGAATGGCTTTACTGGAAGCCGATGTTAACTATAATGTTGTTAAAGAGTTTGTGGCAAATGTCAAAGAAAAGGCTTTAGGAGCCGATGTTTCTAAGAGTTTAAAACCTGATGAAGTATTTATTAAAATTGTTAAAGATGAATTAGTAAATCTATTAGGGGGCGAATATCAACCAATTGAAACAAAAGAAAAATTTGTCGTTATTATGTTATGTGGCTTGCAAGGTAGTGGTAAAACAACAACGGCCGGAAAACTTGCCAATTTAATGCGGAAAAAATATAATCGGCATCCTTTACTTGTAGCTTGTGATATTTATAGACCGGCGGCGATTAATCAGTTAAAAGAAATAGGGACTTCTTTAAATATTCCGGTTTATTCAGAAGATAAAAAATCGGTTTTAGAAATTGCTACTAATGGCATTAAATATGCGAAAGAAAATAATTTAGATTATGTGATTGTCGATACGGCTGGACGTTTGCAAATTGATGAAAAATTAATGCAAGAATTAAAAGAATTAGAGGATAATATTACCTTTAATGAAACTTTACTTGTTATTGATGCCATGATGGGACAAGATGCGATTAATGTTATTACGGGATTTAATGAAACTTTAAAATTAACCGGTTGTATTTTAACTAAAATGGATGGTGATACTAAAGGAGGAGTTGCTCTTTCTTTAAGACATCTTACCAATGTGCCAATTAAAATGGTTGGGGATTCCGAAAAAATGGATGGTTTAAGTGAATTTCATCCGGTAAGAATGGCCGAAAGAATTTTAGATATGGGCGATATTTTATCCATTGCTGAAAAAGTTGAAGATATTGTATCTGTTGATGATGCTAAAGAACAAGCTAGAAAGATGCAACAAGGAACATTTGATTTAGAAGATTTTTTAAAAACATTTAAACAAATTAAAAAATTAGGACCTTTAGAAAATATTATTAAAATGCTTCCGCAAGCGAGAAGTATGGGTTTAAATAATATTTCAATAAATCCGAAAGATATGGCCCATATTGAAGCGATAATTTTATCAATGACACCTTATGAAAGAAGACATCCGGAAGTCTTGAAAGCGACAAGAAAGCAAAGAATTGCTAAAGGTAGTGGTAGAAGTGTCGAAGAAGTTAATCGGCTTTTAAAACAATTTGAGCAAATGAAAAGTATGATGAAAATGATGAGTAATGGGAAGATGAAAATGCCTTTCTAACTCATCTTTTTTTAACACATTTTGATTTACAAGAATAAATATATAATGATATAATTTATTTAAAGCAATAGATAGAAAGGAAGTATTCTATTGTTAGCGCATGGACCACTTTGGTTGACGAGGATGATAGTTATCGATTTATCAGCGGGTGCTATCACGGATTAGTATATTCGATAGATATATTTTAAAAAACAAAATCAAGATTGTAACAAAGAATATATCACATACTTAAAAGGAGAATTTTTTGTGTGTGGAATTATTGGATATATCGGTAAAGATAAGGCTTTGCCAAGAATTTTAAGTGGGTTAAAATCTTTAGAATATCGGGGTTATGATTCAGCCGGAATTGCTTATGTTAAAAATAAAAAAATAATTGTTCAAAAAGAAGTAGGAAGAATTAGTAATTTAGAGAAAAAGATCAATTTAGAAGAAGATACTTATATGGGTATAGGGCATACGAGATGGGCAACGCATGGGGAAGCTAATAAAATTAATTCGCATCCTCATACTTTGGGAAAATTTACGATTGTGCATAATGGGATTATTGAAAATTATCAAAGTTTAAAAGATGAGTTAGTTAAAAAGGGTGTTAAATTTACATCGGAAACTGATACGGAAGTAATCGCCGCTTTGTTAAATGAAAATTATAAGAATGAAAAAGATATTTTAAAAGTAATTTTGAAGACAACTAAAGAACTTATCGGGAGTTATGCTTTAGGAATTATTTGTGTAGATGATTTAGAACATATTTATGCGACTAGATGTGGCAGTCCTTTAATAATGGCTCAAGATGATAATGGTAGTTATATTGCAAGTGATGTTCCGGCAATCCTTAATTATACTAATAAATATTATTTATTAGAAGAAAAAGAAATTGCAAAAATAAGTAGCGAAGAAATTCAAGTATTTGATGATAATTTACAACTAGTTCAAAAAGAAATACATACTTTTGAAGGTAATGTTGAAACAATTTTACTTAATGGTTATGAACATTTTATGTTAAAAGAAATTCATGAAGAAGATGCCGCCTTTAAAAATACTTTGGATTATTATGTGCAAAATAATAAATTTAAAGAAACCATGCCCGATTTTAAAAAATATCAAAGTATTCATATTGTGGCTTGTGGTAGTGCCTATTATGCGGGTTTGGTTAGTAAATATGTTTTTGAAGAATATGCAAATATTCCGGTAAAAGTGGAACTAGCTAGTGAATATCGATATCAGAAAAATTTTTATGATACCAATACTTTAGTAATTATTATTAGTCAATCAGGAGAAACGGCCGATAGTCTGGCTTCATTAAAAATGGCTAAAAGCGATGGCATTGATACTTTAGCGATTGTGAATGTTACCTCATCATCTATTGCAAGAGAAGCTAAATATACTTTATATACAAAAGCGGGAGTTGAAATTGCAGTTGCAACAACTAAAGCCTTTCTAGCCCAAGTTACTTTACTTTCTTTAGTGGCTTTAAAAATGGCCCAAAGAGAAGATTTATTACAAGAATTTAAGGGTTTAGAAAAATATATTCAAGAGTTAGTTAATCAAGATTATTTACCTTATGCTAAATTTTTATATCAAAATAATAATATTTTCTTTATTGGTAGGGGAGTAGACTATGCCTTGTGTTTAGAAGGTAGTTTAAAATTAAAAGAAACGGCCTATATCAACAGTGTGGCTCTAGCAGCTGGTGAACTTAAACATGGCACTATTTCTTTAATTGAAGATAATACCCCAGTAATAAGTGTTTGTACTGATTCAAGTATTGCTTTAAAAACAATTAGTAATATTAAAGAAGTAAAGGCGAGAAAAGCCAAAGTATTATTAATTACAAATGAAGATATTAATGATAACTTTTATGATTGTAAAATTGATTTACCTAAGTTACATCCGGTAGTTATGCCCATTATTACGGTTATTCCAATGCAACTTATGGCTTATGAAGTTGCTAAATTAAGAGGTTGTGATATTGATAAACCTAGAAATTTAGCTAAATCAGTGACTGTTGAATAAAATAAATATTTTAATTAAAATAATCAATTCTTTAAGGATTGGTTATTTTTTTTACAAATTTTAAATAAAAAAAAGGAAATCAGACAAATTGAGCGAATATATAAAGTGAAGAGAGGAGGTGAACAATGTTAGAAACAGAACCTAAATTTTACAATTTGAAATATGATAAGATTTTTAAAAGTGTCGTGGCTAATCCTAAAGATACAAGATTTTTAGATAAGATGTTATCAGATATTTTAGATGAAGAAGTTAAAGTTGTTGAATTTATTCCCACTGGTTTAGGGGTCAGGACAAAAAGTGAAAGAGTTAAAGTAACAGATTTAATTGTTAAAACTAATGATGATAAGAAAATTATTATTGAATTAAACAGTAATTATGATAGTGCAGTTAAAATAAGAAATTTATCTTATTTTGCTTCTTATTATTCACAATATATTGAAACTGGTGAAGAATATAATGAAGAAGAAATGGAAATAATTCAAATAAATCTAAATTATGGTAAGAATAAAAAAGATTTATTTAAGAAAACATATCATTTCATCTGTGATGAAACAAATGAAATACTCACAGAATCATTTAAAATGATCAATATCAATGTTGCAAGTTGTAAAGAAAAATGGTATTCTGAATGTATAAAGGGAGATATAAAACATATCTACTTAGTAATGCTAGATGCCGATGAAAAAGAAATAGAAGAATTAAGTAAAAGGGATAAGGTAGTAAAGGAGTATGGAGAGAAAATGTATATAATAAATAAAGATGGATCAGTAACAAGAACGATAAGTGAAGAAGAAGATCGCGAAAAAATCTTTCGAACAAGATTACATATGGCTGAAAATAAAGGTATAGCTAAAGGAGAAAGAAAAACAGCACTTAAAATGTTACAAGATGGATTATCTTTAGAGTTAATTCAAAAATATACTTCTTTAAATGAAGAAGAAATTAAAAAATTACAAAAGAAAATAAAGTAAATAGTTATTATAAAAACGAAGACATCATTTAAAATATCTTCGTTTTTATTATCTTGTTAATTTTAAAGCTTGACCTTTTAAATCATTACGAAAGTCTTGCGTATGTAAGTTAGGAATAATGCCTAATTTTTTAATACCATTATAATATTCTTCTTTAGACTTGGCTTCTAATAAAGCAATTTTCTTAATTATATTTAAAAATTTATCTTTATCACTATCTTTTAAATAGTATAATTCTAATCCTAATAAATAATTTTCTAAAGTAACATCAGCAGTCATTAAAGGATGCTCTAACATATTATTTAATTCTTCACAAGTAAGTCCACATTTATTTAAAGCCATCATCTTAAGTTCTTTATTGGATTCATAATTTTTACCAAGTAATCTTTCTTCTTTAATTAAAGTTATCAAGTTATTAGCATACTCACTTCTTATTAAATTACTATTGTAACCATTAACTTTTTCAACTATCGCATTATTATCTTTAGTTACTTTATAATAATAATCTAATGCTAATATTTCCATTAAATTAGGAAGTAATTCTGTAAAGATATTATTGGTATCGGCATGTGATTCCGGATTCATTTGAAATAATGTTGCATGCGCATATTCGTGAACTAAGTTAGTAAAATCTTTGATAGTATTATCTCTTCTTATGGTAATAAAATCTTCATTAAAGGTTGTTAAATGGATAGTGCTTCCTTCACAAGAGTTATTAATACCATCTCTTACAAATCTCGTATGATCTTTTCTTCTATAAAAACATTTCATAAAATTGCCATAGAAGGAATTACCTAAATCTCGGTAAAAATCATGCGTTAAAGTTAGTAAATCTTCTTTACTATAACTATTTCTCTTAAGGGTTGGTACCTGAGTTAATTTATTTTTGGTAAGTTCTTCAAAAAAACTAATATCAGACCATAAAAATTCACACTTCTCGTATAAACTTTTTAAGTATTCATAACTTTCTAATAAAGAGGGCATTTCATAATCTTCTTTATTCATCATTTCAAATACTTCATTCGCAATTATTTCATAATCATATTTTATCGTTTTTAAAAGATTTTCATCTCTATCTTTTTTTCTTTCTTCAAATTTATATAACTTTTCTAAGTCTTCCGCTCTTGTTATAAGCGTATCTAATGACCAATTGTATTTTTGCATATACCTAATCCCACCTTAATTTTACTTTAACACAATAAGTTAAGTCCGACAAGATATATTTGCAATTATTTCGAAATTCATATATAATTTAGTTGGTGATATTTATGCAAATTAATTCGGTTGTGGAACCAATTATTGCGATTAGAATAAGTCAATATCCGGTAGATAATAAAAATGAATTTTTACTTTTAGGAAGAAGTAATGTGGGTAAAAGTAGTTTTATTAACACTTTGATTGAAAGAAAAAATTTTGCGCGAACTTCATCTAAACCAGGAAAAACCCAAACTTTAAATTTTTATTTAGTTAATGATAATTTTTATTTAGTTGATGTTCCGGGTTATGGTTTTGCGAATGTCTCTAAAGATACGCAAAAGAAATTTGGCATTATGATTGAGGATTATTTAAGAACGAGAGAAAATTTAAAATGTGTGTTTTTACTCGTTGATTATCGCCATAAACCAACCGAAGATGATATTTTAATGTACAATTTCTTAAAATATTATAATTTAAATGTTATAGTGGTAGCCACAAAATATGATAAGATTACTAAGAATAATCGTCTTAAACAAGATAAGTTAATTAAAGAGACATTAAAACTTAATGAAAATGATTTATTTGTACCTTTTTCCACAATTACGAAAAAAGGAAGAAATGAAGTTTTAGAAATAATTGAAAATTATTTAGATAAATAGGAAAGGAAATTATTATGAATAATAAGGGATTTACTTTAATGGAACTTTTAACAGTTATTGTTATTTTAGCCTTAGTTATGGCCATTGCGATACCATCTATTAATGGAATTACAAATGCTGTTAAAGGTAATATGTTAGACAAAAAATTAGATTTAATTGAAGAGGCTGCGATACTTAAAGGGCAAGATATGAAAAATGCTTTAATCTCTAGTAAGACCAATTATGATGGTTATGCTTGTAAGAGTTTTAAAGTAAGTGAGTTAGTGCCAGATTATTTAGATAAAGATAATAATAATGATTGCTTAAGTAGTACTAATACCACGAGTGGGTGTATTGTTGATCCAAGTGATGAAACAAAATATTTAGATAATTATGAAGTAATTATATATTATCGAAATAAAAGAGTTAAAGCTATTGTAGATAAAGATGATAATTTAACTTGTAGTTAGGGGGGATTTTATGAAAACCGTTTGTTTAATCGGTAAACCAAATGTGGGAAAAAGTAGTATATTTAATCGCTTAATTAATGAAAAAAAAGCGATTATTTTAAGTGAACCCGGAATAACAAGAGATAGAATTTATGGCGTAGTTAATTATAATAAAAAGAAATTTAATTTAATTGATACAGGTGGAATTCATGGGGAAGAAGATGATTTTGATAAAGATATTTTAGCCCAAGCAGAACTCGCCATTGATGAAGCCGATACCATTCTTTTTGTTACGGATGGTTTAGAGAATATATCTGATGCTGATAAAAAAATAAGAAATATGCTTAAAAAAAGTGGCAAAGATGTAATTGTTTTAGTTAATAAACTAGATAATGAAAAAAGAAAAGATTATATGTATAACTTTTATGAATTAGGTTTTGAAAAAGTTATGCCAGTTTCTGCGGAACATAATATAGGATTCAAAGAACTTTTAGATTATTTAACGAAAGATTTAGAAGAGTATACTGAAGAAGAAGAGAATATTTTAAAATTTTGTTTTATCGGTCGTCCTAATGTTGGTAAATCTTCTTTAATTAATGCCCTTTTAAATGAAGACAGAGTAATTGTAAGTGATGTGGCTGGTACAACTAGAGATGCTGTGGATACTAGGTTTACTTATGATAAAAAAGATTATATTGTTATTGATACAGCTGGAATGCGTAAAAAGGGTAGAATTTATGAAAACATTGAAAAATATAGTTTATATCGGAGTATGCGGGCTATTGAAAGAAGTAATGTTTGTGTTTTAGTAGTAGATGCTAAAGAAGGTATTATTGAACACGATAAACATATTTTAAGTTATGCGATGGATGCTGGTAAAGGAATTGTAATTTGTGTTAATAAATGGGATACCGTGAAAGATCCTAATGAAGATATCAAAAGATGGAAAAAAGAATTAGAAGTCTATTTTAATTTTGTACCTTATATTAATTTTGTATTTACTAGTGCCAAGACTAAGAAAAGATTGCATACTTTAATGCCCGAAATAATAAAGGCTTATGAAAATAATAGTCGGGAGATTAAAACTAGTCTAATTAATGATGTCATAATGGAAGCCGTTAGTATGCACGAACCTCCTTCTTATAAAGGTAAGAGATTAAAGATATATTTTGTTAGTCAAACGGGTAGTAAACCACCGAAGTTTACATTTAATGTCAATAATAAAAATTTAGTGCATTTCAGTTATGAAAGATATTTAGAAAATCGTTTAAGAGAGGCCATTCCTTTGGAAGGAACACCAATTATTTTGCAATTTAAAAACAAGAGTGAGAAGTAAAAATTTCACTCTTTTTTCATTTTTTTGTAAAACTTTATCCAAAAATATGTTAAACATTAGTTAAAATGATACCGATTTTTAATTTTATAATATTATAAGAAACAAAGGCAAGCTTTGTTTAT
>CANQHT010000043.1 GCA_947623705.1 uncultured Bacilli bacterium | reverse complement strand
GAAAGTTTAGCATATCAAAAATTAAATGGTAAAAGTGCAGATGGAACAACAAATCCAAAATTGGATGACCCAAATTCATATTATTATAGTTTAGATGGAAATCTAAAAAGTAAAATAGTCAATAATCATAGTTGGCTATATGGAGATACAACAGATGATGGTAGTTATAATGGAGATACAATATATGGAATAGAAAGTGGAAGTAGTGAAGCAACATATTATCAAAAAGGAGATAGTAATGGAAGTCCAACAGGAAAAGGAGAATGGAGTGAAAGAATAGAAGCCCCATTAGGTATATTAAGTCTATCAGATTATTATTATGCCTATAAAACAAGTGATAACGATGCCGGAAATCCTGGAAGTTTTAGTAATGCGGTAAATAGTTGGATACACTTAAGTCATAATGAAACAACCCATCCAAGTAATTCTTATGGAGATGAATGGACAATGAGTCGTTATGGCTTGTATCCGGCGGGTAGCAGTTGCTATGCGTGGGGTGTCTATGCGCGTGGCCGTGTGGGCAGCTACGGCCTGACTCGTGAGGGCGCGGTTCGTCCGTCCTTCTATCTTGCATCCGACATTGAACTAACGGGAGAAGGATCACTTACAGAGCCATTTCGAATTACTAGCTTAGAAGGATAAAAAATCCGTCCTGCGGGGCGATAGTCGCGCGGACGGTCGCGAAATGGGGTTTTCAACAGTGAGTGTTAGATAATAAAGAGTAGAAATACTCTTTTTTTGTTAATTAATAGTCAAATCGCCGGAATTTTTTGACACAATTTGACATATAATTAAATGTATGCTATAATTAAATTGTTATTCAGGGGGAAAAGATGAATAATTTAATTAAAAATGCATATCCCCTCCACAATTTGTGGGGTTATGTGAGAAAAATAATTGATAAATATAATTGTAGATATTTAGTATTACCAATGATATACTTAATTGTTATATTATTAGTAGTACCATCTAATAAAGCTTTAGTTAATACAGCGAATGTTATGAAGATGGATTCATATACAGTAGCAATATTAACGAAAGATGAAAAAGTGGAAACAATCTTAAAAAGATATAATTTAACAGAACAACAATTTAGAGTATTATGTGGTGTTGTCTTAAGTGAAGCTGAACATAATTCTTATGAAGATGCTTATGCGGTTATTAATACCATATATAATCGTACACATAGTAAAAACTGGGTTCGTAGTGTTTCAGCTAATTTTGGTCAAGATAAAGGAACTAGTTTATATTACCAAGTAATAGAGCCTAATCAGTTTACAGTGTATGCTAGTGGTTCTTATAAAAAATATATGAGTGATACTGAAAGTGTTGGTTATGAAGCGATAGTGGATTTCTTATTTACGGAAAAACCTATGCATAATTACTTATCTTTTAGATCACATTATATTAAAGTAAATAATAGTGAATCATATAGTAAAAATGGTAATAACTATTTTGGTGAATTAAATGATGAGAACAGGATATAATATCTTGTTCTTTTTGCATTCAGAAGAATATTTAATAATTTATCTTAAATTTCTTGCTATCTAGTCCTTTTTTAGTGTATAATTAAATAAGGAAAATAGGAGTGAAAATATGCGCAAATTTATGGCTAGTTTAGATGTTGGTTCTTCCTTAATTAAGTTAGTTGTGGGCGAAGTAGTTAAAAATAAGATTAATATTTTAGCGTGTGTAGAAACTCCAGCTGAAGGTATAAAAAAGGGTTATGTTATTAATCCCGAAAGTGCTACCGGTTGTTTTTTAGAGGTTTTTAAAAAAGCCGAAGAAATTATTGGTTTACCAATTAAAAAAGTTATTGCGACAGTTCCGGCATTTTATACGGAATGTTTCTTAAGTAGTGGGACAGTACCTATTAAAGATCCTGAACACATTATTAAAAATGAAGATATTGTAAGAGCAATGCAAAAATGTGTCTATAATAAAGTAATGGATAATAGAGAACTTGTTACAGTATTACCAACTAGTTTTAAAGTTAATGATGAAATAGTTAGTAATCCTTTAAATATGATGGCGGAACAAATGCTTATGAAAGCTATAGTGGTTACAATTCCGAAGAAAAATATTGAAGGCATAAATAATATTTTAAAAAGTATTGGGGTTAGTTTAGTTGATATTGTTATATCTCCTTTAGGAGACTATTATGAATATAAAAATAAAGAATTAAATCAAAGTATTGGGGCAGTAGTTAATATTGGAGAAGCAACGACAACAGTATCTATATTTAACCGGGGTATTCTTACTAATTTAGAAGTTATTGATATTGGTGGGGATGCTATTACAAATGATTTATCTTATGTATATAAAATATCTAGTAAAGATGCGGAATATTTAAAAGAACATCTAGCTTTAGCCCATACTAGACTAGCTCAACCAAATGAATCAGTTGTTTTTACGGATAAACATGGCGAAAGTGTTAAAATTAATCAATATGATGCTTCTGAAATAGTAATGCAAAGATTAACGGAGATTATTAATTTAGCGAAAAAACAAATTAATCTCTTAACAAAAAAGGAAATTAGTTATATAATACTTACAGGAGGAGTAACAGAGAGCACTGATTTTGATATATTAATTGAAGAGTTACTCGGGAATATGGGTATTATTGGTAATACCTTAGAAATTGGCGCTCGTAGTAATAAATTTGGAACGGCTGTAGGAGTAATGAAATATTATAATAGTCGTTTGAAATTAAGAAATGTCGAATTTTCAATATTTAATTTAGAAGAACAAGAAGAATTAAGTGGGAAAGGTAAAAGAGTAAATATCTCAGATAATTCCTTACTTGGTAAACTATTTGGATATTTTTTTGATAATTAAGGAGATGAAGAAATGAACGATTTACAAATGGATCAAATTGCAAAGATTAAAGTAGTTGGTGTTGGCGGTGGCGGTTGTAATGCCGTTAATAGAATGATTGAAGCAGGTGTTAAAAGTGTTGAGTTTTATGTAGTTAATACCGATTTACAAGTATTAAATGCTTCTAAAGCTGAAAATAAAATTCAAATTGGTAAGTCTATTACTGGTGGAAGAGGAGCTGGTGCAAATCCTGAAATAGGAAGAGCGGCCGCTTTAGAAAGTAAAGGCGAAATTGAAGAAGCCCTTAAAGATGCCGACATGATTTTTGTGGCTTGTGGTATGGGTGGAGGAACTGGTACTGGTGCTGCTCCTATAATTGCGGAAATTGCCCAAGAATTAGGTTCTTTAACTGTTGGTATTGTTACAAAACCATTTAGATTTGAAGGTAAAAGAAGAAGTGAAAATGCCTTACTTGGTATTGAAGAATTAAAGAAACATGTGGATACTTTAATAGTTATTCCAAATGATAAATTAAGAGATGTTATAGATAAAACTACAAGTTTTGATGATGCTTTCAAAGAAGTTGATAATGTTTTACATAGAAGTGTTCAATCTATTTCCGATTTAATTGCGGTTACTGGTGTTATTAACCTAGACTTTGCGGATGTTAAAGCTGTTATGGAAAAAAGTGGTACGGCGATTATTGGTATTGGTTGTGCTGCTGGAGAAAATAGAGCCATTGAAGCTGCTAGACAAGCTGTGGCTAGTAGTTTACTTGAAGCTACGATTGATGGAGCTAAAAATGCCATTGTCAATGTTACAGGTGGTGCTAATCTTACCTTATTTGAAATTGAAGATGCAGTTGAAACTGTTAGAGAAGCCGCCAAGAGTGATGTTAACATAATTTTTGGAGCCATTAAAAATGAAAAAACTTTAACTGATGAAGTTATTGTTACCGTTATTGCTACCGGTTTTGAAGAAAGCGATACCGAAGAATTATATGAACCGGGAGAAGTACCAAAAAGAAGAACTGTGCCAACTGATGATGATATTGAAATTCCACCATTCTTAAGAAATAATGATTTATTTTAATTAGAAACTATAATACGACATTTTTTGCCGTATTTTTTTTATATAATAAATTTGGTGATAGAATGAAAATCTATTTAGATTTATTATTTTTACTTAATTTTATTTATGATGCTTTACTTTTAATAACGGTAAGTGTTACTTTAAAAAGAAATACGAAATTTAAAAGAATTTTACTTGGGGCTTTATTCGGAGCCATATCCACATTTATTATTTTAATTCCTTTAAATAAATATCTTTTATTGCTTTTAAAAATACTCGCCGGTTTTTTAATGTTACTTGTTACTTATGGTTATCATGATTTAAAGTATTTTCTTAATAATATGTTATATCTTTATATGACTAGTGTTATTTTAGCAGGTTTTCTTTATTTTTTAAAACTCGAATTTAATAATTTATCCTACATTTTAATTTTATTAATGGCACCCTTTATCTTATATTTATATATTAAAGAACAAAATAATTTAAAAAGAGTAGTTAATTATTATACAAAAGTTTTAATCAATCTTAAAAATAATCGTCATTTAGAATTAAAAGCCTTTATTGACAGTGGGAATAAATTACAAGATCCGATTACCCATAAATATATAATTTTAATAAATAAAAAAAGACTTAAAGGCATATATAATATAAGAAGTCCAATGTATGTACCTATTATAACCATTAATAAAACAAGTTTGTTAGAGTGTATACCTGTGAAAAATATTGAAGTCAATGGGAAAGTTTATGAAAATTATTTACTAGGACTTTCTGATACTTTTAAAATGCAAGATGGTATTGAATGTTTACTTAATTATCATTTAATAGAAAAATAAGGAGAAAAAATATGTTTAAGAAAATAATTGAATTTTTAAAACAAAAATATAATGAATGTTTCTTTGTCGGAGCCACCGATAAATTACCACCACCATTATCGAAAGAAAAAGAATTAGAATATCTAATTAAAGCTAAACAAGGCGATATTGAAGCTAGAAATATCTTAATTGAGCATAATTTAAGACTGGTGGTATTCCTTGCTAAAAAGTATGAAAATACCGGGTTTGATATTGAAGATTTAGTATCTATTGGTTCAATTGGGTTAATTAAAGGAATTAATACTTATAAAATTGATAAGAATATTAAACTAGCAACTTATGCTTCAAGATGTATTGCTAATGAAATATTAATGTTTTTAAGAAAAAATAAACGAAAAAAGGTCGAAATTAGTCTAGAAGAAACCTTGAATTTTGATGCCGAAGGAAATGAATTAAGACTGGAAGATATTTTGGGAACTGAAGAAGATGTTGTCCCTAAAGAATTAGAAAATACTATCGATAAAGAAACTTTAAAAAGAGAAATAGCGGTGTTAGAACCAAGAGAAAAAGAAATTATGACTTTGAGATATGGACTTAATAATACTTTAGAATATACCCAAAAGGAAGTGGCGGAAATGCTTGGGATAAGTCAGTCATATATTTCTCGGATTGAAAAGAAAATCATTAAAAAGCTACAAAATATTTTAAAAATATAAAAGGAACTTTAAGGTTCTTTTTTGGTTGACACAATTTGACATTATAAGGGATTTATGCTATAATTTAATATGTTTAAAGGGGGATTTTTATGGCTAGGGTGACTGATGCTCAATTTACTAAATTTATAAGTAAATATACGGATAATATTTTACCGTTAACTAATATATTAGATCTAAATAATGGTAATGGTTTTGATATAAATTGTTATTATCTTTATGAAGATTGTCTAAAAAAAATAACTAAATTATTTCAAGAATTAAATATCCAAGATCCTTTTTTAATTGCTAGTTTTTATACTTATTTACTATGGAATGGTTATTTATCTTTAAATAAAGATTTTAAATATAATGATAATATTTCCAGTAATAATGGTGCCTATATTTTAACTGGTGCTGGTCGTTGTTTTAATATATCAAGTCTTTTAACAAGTATTTATCAAAAATTAAATATTCCATCTTATGTTATTGGTTGTACTTTACCTTTGGGAAAATTAAATCTTACTTATAGACCAGATATTACAAGAGATGGCGAAGAAACATTTGATTTAAAAAATATTTTATTAGATGTTTTAACTAATAAAAGTATTGGTAATCATGCTGTAACTATTTTTAAATCTGAAGATGGTTATTTTATAAGTGATCCAACTAATTTAGCCTTTTTAAATTTTAATAATTATTTATATGCCCAATATGTTGGGGGTTCTAAAGAAATTCCATTAAAATGTTTAAATTTAATTATGCAAGGTATATCTAATTATGATTTTAAAAATTTATATACGGAATTATATAAACAAGGGGATAATGCTCAAAAAAGTGTCGAAGAAATTAAAGAATATTATGCTAGGGCTTTCGAAATGTTTAAAAATAATATGTCTTTAATTACGAATTTTAATGTAGATTTACAGGAGAATGCTCAAAAGTTAAACCGTATATTGAAATAAAATTCCTTGCAAAAAAATTCTATCTATAATACAATATCTTTAGGTGATGTTATGTTAAAGGAATTTAAAGAATTTATTGCAAGAGGTAATGTAGTTGACTTAGCAGTTGGGGTTATTATCGGAGCGGCTTTTGGAGCTATTGTAACAAGTTTAGTAGAAAATATTTTCTCACCCATTATTGGTATTATTCTAGGAGGTATTGATTTTTCTAATTTATCCATAACTTTAGGTAGTGCTAAAATTATGTATGGGGCTTTTATTCAATCAGTTATTGACTTTTTAATTAATGCGGTATGTTTATTCATAATTGTAAAACTTGTTAATAAACTTAATAAGGATTTACATAAGCATAAAAAAGAAGAAGCAAAAGAAGAAGTTAAAGAAGCTCCAAAAAGTGAAGAAGTACTTCTTTTAGAAGAAATTAGAGATTTACTTAAAAGTGATGTTAAAAAGAAAGGAAAGAGTAAATAATGTTAAGTAATATTTTATATTTAATTGGTGGTTTAGTTGTAGGTATTATTATTGGGTTTTTAATATCTAAATTTATTACCCAAAAATATTTAAAGAAAAATCCCCCAATCAATGAAAAAATGATTGAGGCCATGATGAGTGGTATGGGGAGAAAACCTAGTCAAAAACAAGTTAAACAAGTAATGAATCAAATGAATAGATTCAAATAATTATGAACACTTTGATAATTCAAGGTGTTTTTTATTAAGATAGTAAATGGCCTTAAAATAGAATAGATTTGGATATCAAAAAATTTATATTTTTTCTTGCAAACTAGATTGAAAATCATTAACTCAAGTGCTAAAATAAAATTGTATGGTGGTATTATGAGTAGTAAGAAAAAATTAATAATAATGGGAAGTATATTTTTAACTTTACTTTTATTAATTGGCATTAACTTTTTAATACCGAGAGTAGTTATAGAATTAAATGGTGAAAAAATAGTTACTTTAGAAGTAGGGAATGAATACATAGAAGAAGGGGCTAAAGCATATCTGAAAAGTCCTTTTAGTAGTGAAGAATTAAAACTTGATACCATTGGTTTAGTTGATAAAGAGAAATTAGGTATGTATCGAATTAGTTATGAAACTAAATACCACAATAAAGTAATTAAAGATACAAGACTTGTTAAAGTAATTGATACCACTAAACCGGAAATTACCATAAATAAAGAAGTAACGGCTTGTGAAAAAAATAATTTAATTAATATTGATGCTAAAGTAATAGATAATTATGATGGCGATATTACCGATAAATTAACCTACAAAGTCGTTAGTGATGAAGTTTTAATTAGTGTCCAAGATACTTCAGGTAATACAGAAGTAAAAAGAGAAAAGATTAAATATATTGATTCCGAGAAACCGAAAATTACTTTAAAGGGTAGTGAAAATATTACTTTAACTGTTGGGGAAGAATATACGGAATATGGGGCTAGTGCAACTGATAGTTGTGATGGTACTTTAAGTGATATTAAAATAACTAGTAATGTTGATGTTAATAAAGTAGGTAGTTATGAAGTAAAATATACCGTAGAAGATAGTTTAGGGAATAAAACTGAAAAGACAAGAAATGTGCGAGTTAAAGAAAAAGAAGTAGTAAAACCAGTTACGGGTGGGGTAATTTATTTAACATTTGATGATGGTCCTGGAGTATATACTGAAGAAATATTAAATACTTTAGATAAATATGGAGTTAAAGCCACTTTCTTTGTTACTAATCAATTTCCTAAATATCAAAGTTTAATTAAGAAGGAATACGAAAAAGGTCATACAGTGGGTGTTCATACTTATTCACACAAATGGAGTGTTTATGATAGTGTTGATACTTATTTAGATGATTTTAATAAAATGGAAAATATTGTTTTTGAGCAAACGGGAGTTCATCCTAAATATTTCCGCTTTCCAGGTGGTAGTTCTAATACCGTTAGTATTAAACACTGTAAAGGAGTAATGAGTAAACTTGCTTATATTATGGAAGAAAAAGGTTATACTTATTTTGATTGGACTTTTGACAGTGGAGATACTTCGAAAACTAAAAATAGTGCGAAAGCTATATTAAATACAGTTAAAACTTATTTAAAAGGGGATGGCGAATATATTATTTTAATGCATGATATAAAGAAAAATACGAAAGATGTGTTACCACAAGTTATTGAATATGCCAAGAGTAGAGGTTATGTTTTTAAAGCTATTGATGAAAATACTAATGTGAAACATTTTAAAATTGCAAATTAACCCATACCAAAATATAGGAGTTTCATAAAATACATTAGAAAGGAAATGTTTTTATGGAACAAAGTAAATTTGAGTTTAAAGAAGATGCTAGTTTTGATACAACAATGGGTATGGGTACTTCTAATATGGGTGGTTGTTGTCCTGATATGATGCCAAGCCAAACTATGATGTGTCCACCTGTTCAAGAATGTCCTCAAGAAAGGGTATGTCATAGATATATGTGTTATGAAGTACCACATATTATGCCATGTAATACCAGAATAATTAACCATCATATTTATCGTCATACTTATACACCATGCTTTACTAGTTGTGAAGAAAATGTTGTCTCAAATGTTTATGATCGCAAATGTTGTTTTTAAAAAGTCTCATTTAGAGATTTTTTTCTTGGCATAATATTCAAAATAAGATATAATATTTATAGATAAGAGGTAGAATAAGAATGAAGATGTTTAATGATAAAAAAATTATTGCGTTAATTGTTTTACTGGGAGTATTTTCTATTAGTTATTTTGTTTTTATGAATAAAGTATCTTATGCTTTTGTTAATGACTATGATGCTGAAAGTGAATATCAAAGTACTATGGAAATAATTAAAGCGAGTGCGATTGCTTATGGCAAACAAAATATTGATTCTTTTAAAAAGGAAGATGGAAATACCATTTATCCGAAAGTGCAAGATTTAATTGATGCCGGCTTACTGGTTCCTAATTCAGAAGGATTAATTGTTAATCCGAAAAAAAGTGGAGAATCTTTAAATTCCAAGATGATTACTGTTAAATTTGAAAATAATGAATTTAGTGTTGAAATAGATAATTAAAAAAATGGTCAAATTAGTGTCAAATTTACTCTAAAGGTTTGTATTATTTATTAAATATTTAGTATGATATTAATGTAAGGAGTAGTGATACTATGTTATATCCATCAATTGATAAACTATTGAATATAGTTGATTCTAAGTATATGTTAGTGCATGTAGCTTCCAAAAGAAGTAAACAAATGCAAGAAACAGGGCATTACCAAATGCGGATTAATAATTATCGCAGTAAAAAAGATTTAGGTAGAGCCTTAGAAGAACTAGAAAATGGTTTAATTAAAGTGGTAAAAAATTAAAAAACTCTTGATTATCTTGAATTTATATGTTAAGATAATCATGTCGTTTGGGGGATTAGCTCAGCTGGCTAGAGCACCTGCCCTGCACGCAGGGGGTCGCGGGTTCGAATCCCACATCCTCCACCAAATGAGTAAATACTCGGTGAATCGAGTATAATAAAAAAAGGGAATACTTAATTTTGCAAGTTGAGTACTTACCTTATAAGGGTTAAGCACTTAATCTATGATAGATTGAGTGCTATTTCTTTTATTATAGGTTACTAGTTTACAAAAGTAAGGCTATTAGTAAAAAGATAATTATGATTAGAGAAAATATTAATAAATCTTTCTTAAACAAGTTAAAAAGCATTCAACAATTAAGTTTCCCTATTTAAAATTGTATAAACGATTGTTCTTAATACAATCTTTTTTATTGAATTATTTTATAAAAAATTTATTGTAATATATTTACTAAAAAAATCCATAATAATAATGTGATTTGATATTTAATTGACACTATTTTAAGAAAAAAATATTGCTCTAAATTT
>CANQHT010000042.1 GCA_947623705.1 uncultured Bacilli bacterium | reverse complement strand
AAAAGTATGTCCAACTTGTGGGGGAGTTGGGGTTATTCGTGAAGAACAAAGAACTCTATTTGGCATGATGCAAACCCAAAAGACTTGTCCCGAATGTCGTGGGGAAGGTAAAACATTTAAAGAAGTATGTAGTAATTGTCACGGGACTGGGCAAATTAAAACTAATAAGACTTTAACTATTAATGTTCCAGCTGGTATTGATACGGGTAATCAACTTCGTTTATCTGGTAAAGGTGGTGCTGGTGTTAATGGTGGCCCTAATGGTGATTTATATTTAGAATTTGAAGTCGAAGAACATAAATATTTTGAAAGACAAGAAGATGATATATACTTAGAAGTACCAATTACCATAACCGATGCAATCTTAGGTTGTAAAAAAGAAATCCCAACTTTAACCGGCAATGGTTATATTGAAATTAAACCGGGAACGCAAAATTATACAAAATTAAAATTAAGAGGTAAAGGTATCAAAGGAATAAATAGTAAGACACCGGGAGATATGTATGTAGTAGTAAATGTTATAATTCCAACGAAACTTACCAAAGTTCAAAAAGATTTAATTAAAGATTTAGCGGAGACCGATTTAGAAAATGAACCAGAGTTTAAAGACTTTAAGAGAGCCTTAAAATAAGAAGAGAAATCTTCTTTTTTTTAATTTTTCCTTAAAATATGCGTAAAATGTTTGACATTAACTAAATTTCTTTTATATAATGAATATAGTAAGGGTGGTCATAAATGAAACCAATAATTCTCGTAAAATTAAAAATGCGTTTTGTTTATAAATTTTTTCTAACCATCTGTGGTTTATTAATCGCACTTACCGTATCTTTAGGCTTAAAATATGCATTACAATATAAAGATCAAATTTTTGCATCTTCCGTAGAAGTTCAAGGAGCTTTATCAATTAATTATGTCGATGGTAAAAAATTTGATGTGACTGGTAATAAAACTATTAAATTTTCCGTAACTAATAGTAGCGATGGAGTAAGTTATTACAATATTATTTTTAATCAAGTAAGAGGTAATGGTAAATATAAATTATTATATAATGATACTTTAATTAATGAAGGTAATTTAGAAACTATTGATGAAATCGTAACGGATACCATTAGTATTGATTCTAAAGAAACCAAAATATATACGATTGAAATTACCAATAATGAAGATAGTTCGCTAAAAGGTGTTTTAAATATCCGGAGTCAAAATGGTAAAATAGAAACTTTTGCCGATACTATTTTAAAAAATACGAAACCAAGTGAAAATGCTTTAACTAAAGTGGGAGTAGAAGTAGCTGTAGATGATGAAGGACTAATTAAAAGTAATGATGATATTGGAGTATCTTATTATTTTAGAGGTAATGTTAAAAATAATTATGTTAGTTTTGCTAATCTTTTATGGCGAATTGTTCGAATTAATGGGGATGGTACCGTAAGATTAGTCTTAGATAATCCATTAGAAACTTTATCCAGTTATTATACGGAAGAAAATAAAGAATTAAACTTTTTAGAGTCTAATATAAGTGCTTATTTAGAAAACTGGTTAAATGATAATTTAAAGAATGATATAACTTATATTGCTAATACCAAGTATTGTTCTGATACTACCCACGATGATGCTTACAACTATCCAGCTTATACAAGAATAATGGTTAATAATATTCCAACTCTTAATTGTTTAGGTAATCAAGTTAATTCTAATATTGGGCTTTTAACAGTTGATGAAGTTTTACTGGCGGGAGCTAACTTTAAAGATGTAAATCATGATTTCTATTTAAATAACAGTAAAATTACGGATAGTTACTTTACAATGACCGCTGCTAAAGGCGATGATAAAAGTACTAATTTATTTATGATTAATTCGAATGGTAGTATTAATTCTCTAACTAGTGGCAGTGAATTTGGTTCAGTAAGACCAGTAATTAATTTAATAAAAAATGTGGAAGTTACCGGAACTGGTACGGAAAGTGAACCATACACCATTGTTACGGGCAACTAAATTTGTCAAAAACAACTCAATTATGTTATAATAAGTGTCAATATTTGCTAAATTATGTGTAAAGCGAATGAAAGACACTTTATTTTATTTGACATAAAGTGTTACAATATACTCGTGGTGATATATAATGGAATTTTTTAAAGATGTAGGTAAATTTTTAAGTTATTTAACTTTTGTCGATATTTTCTTTTTTATCGCAATAATTACCTTATTAATTTTAGTAGTAACTTTAATATATTTTATTAAGATTAATCAAGATGTTATAGATGATTCTCAAGATAATAATAGTAATAATGGGGGTAGTGGTAAAGTGGATGGTTTAGAAAAGGATATTTTAAATATTATTGATAGTAATAATACATCAAATAATTATGAGTCCCCTAAAGAAGAAAATGATGAATACAATGATGAAGAAGGGGAACTTATTGATTTAGCGGGTTTAACTAAAAAGTTGGAAATGGTTAGAAATACTAAAGAAGATAGTGTTACAGCGTATGAAAAGGACCAGGAGGAGAAAGCAATCATTAGTTATGATGAGCTTTTAAAGAAGAAAAATAAATACGCAATTAATTATGAAAAAGAAGAAGTAATGGATGATTTAGTGGTTAAAAAAGTCGATTTACATGATTTAGTCAATAAAAATGAAATAGATGAAATAAAAGAAGTAAGGGTTATTAGTTATGATCGGGAAGAAGCTTTCTTAAAGGCTTTGAAAGAACTTAATCATTTACTTAATTAAAAGGGTGGTTTTATGAAGTTTTATATTGAAACATTTGGTTGTAAAGTAAATTCTTATGAGTCAAATTATATAAAACAGTCACTTATTGCTAGTGGCTTTCTTTGTGTGGACAAAATGGTTGATGCTGATATAATCATTATTAATACTTGTACCGTTACAAATACGGCTGATACGAAATGTAAGAAATTCGTAAGAAGAGTTAGAAGAGAAAATCCGGATAGCATTTTAGCGGTCGTTGGTTGTAGTGTCCAAAATAATTTTTCCGAGTATGAAAAGATGAATGTTGATATTTTACTAGGAAATATAGAAAAAAGTAAATTAAAAGATATTATCTTAGAATATTTAGAAAACAAAGTTAAATATTATTATCATGAGACTAATAGAGATTTAGTTTTTGAAGATATGGAAATTAATGATTTTGACCATACCAGAGCATTTATTAAGATTCAAGATGGTTGTGATAATTTCTGTTCTTATTGTATAATTCCTTTTATGCGGGGTAAATGCCGGAGTAAAGAATTTAATAAAGTTATTGAAGAAGCTAAGATGTTAGTTCAAAATGGCCATCAAGAAATTGTTTTAACTGGTATTCATACGGGTTCTTATAATTATGAAGGTCATGATTTAGTGGATGTCATTAATGCTTTAAGTGAAATTCCGGGGTTAGAGAGAATCCGTTTATCGAGTGTAGAAATAACCGAACTTAATGAAAAATTTATGGAAATGTTAAAGAATAATTCCAAATTTTGTGATCACTTACATATTCCTTTGCAAGCAGGTAGTGATGAGGTCTTAAAGAAAATGAACCGGAAATATGATTTAAAATATTTCTTTAATAAAATAGATGAAATTAGAAGTATAAGACCAAATATATCCATAACTACCGATATTATTGTGGGATTTCCTGAAGAAACCGAAGAAATGTTTAATGAAACTTATGAAAATGCTAAGAAACTTAAGTTTAGTAAAATTCACGTATTTCCTTATTCCAAAAGAAATGGGACGGTTGCCAGTCGGTTAAAAGAAGTATCATCTACGGAAAAAACTAATCGCGTCCATAAATTACTAGAACTATCTAACATCTTAGAAAAAGAATATGAAGATAAATTTAAAGGGCAAAAAGTAAAAGTTTTAATTGAAGAAGTAAAAGATGGTGTAAGTATTGGCCACACATCCAATTATTTAAAAGTCGAAATTCCTAAAGTACTCGAAGTTAATAAATTTTATGAGGTTATCTATAAAGAAGATTAACTTGCATAAATAAAGATTTAATGCTAGAATAATATGCCTAGGAAGGGATATTATGGTTGAAGAATTAAAGAATTTTTTAAATAATTTTAATATTTCTTATAAACAAATAAATTCACAATTTTATATAAATCCTGAAGATGCTTTTCGTGTTACTAATCTTTTAGTTAATACACATAATCCCGAATTTATTTATTATGCTTTATATTACTTAAAAAATATTGATCAAAAATATTTAATTGATGAAATAATAAATTTAAATGATATGAAACATATATATTTATGTAGTAGAGAATTTAATTATCCTAGCTATGATATAGTTAAGAAATTGTCTTATGAATTACTAGATCCCGAAGTTCTTTACTGGCGGGCTTGTGAAGAAGAGAATGCTCCTTTAGAAGAACTTGCTAAATTATTAAATTATTGTAATGAATTAGAATGGATATATGCCTTTTGTGTGGAATACCCGGAATATTTAGATTATTTCTTTTATAAATTTATTAAAAGTGATGATTTAGATTTTTTAAGAAACTTACAATATATTTATAGTAGCAGATTAAGTTTAAAACAAAATGTTTTGTTAAATAATAGAATTAATGAAGTACTAAATTGTGATGAAAAATATTCTTATAGTCGTTAAAAAAAGACTCAATTTCGAGTCCTTTTCATTTGTTTTAAAATTTCCGATATAAACCAATAGCTACACCTAGAATAACACAATTATCTAAAATGATTGGGTCCATTGTATCATTTTCAGGTTGTAATCTAATATGCCCGTTTTCTTTGTAAAATCTTTTGATAGTGGCTTCATTTTCCATAGTCATAGCCACCACGATATCCCCATTTTTAGCATTACTTTGTTTTTTAACAATAACATAATCCCCATCAAAGATACCAGCATTAATCATACTTTCACCACTTACATGTAAGGTGAATACTGTGGCTGCGGCCGGAATTAATGAAGCCGGAATATCAAAAAACTCATTAGGTTGTTCAATCGCTGTAATAGGGGAACCCGCCGTAATCTTGCCAAGCAAAGGTACTTTTACGACATCTTCTTGGGTTTCAATATACTCATTATCACATAATATTTCAATGGTTCTAAATTTATTGCTTGTTGTTTTAATATAACCTAGTTGTTCCAAATTTTTAATGTGCACGAATACTGTCGCCGGACTAGATAAACCAACCCCTTTACAAATTTCTCTAATAGCAGGAGGAAATCCATGTTCAGCCGTATACTTTTTAATGTAATCTAAAACATCATATTGTCTTTTTGTAAGTTCTTTTTGCATATTATCATCTCCTAAATTAATTTTACAATAAATGTTAAAAAATGTCAAACAAATGTTTAATTTTTTAAAAATTTTAATTTTTCTCTTGATACAAACAAATGTTTCTGATATGATTAGAATGAAAGAAGGAGTGAGATTTATGAGAAAAAAATTAATCAATGTAGGAGTAGTAATTTTATTTTACTCGGTTATTATTTTTGGAGTAATTCTCCTCAATTATCGGATGAGTTATTTAAATAAATTAGATAACTCAAGTAGTAGTGTTTCTACTCTAAATAATTAATTTTAAGCAATGAGTTTTTAAAATTCATTGTTTTATTTTGCAAATAAGTTTATAATAATATAAGAGGGTAGCAAATGAAAAAGAAAGTTTTAGTTATCTACGCCAGATATGGTTCTGGTCATAAATCAATTGCGGAATATGTAGCTAAATACTTAATGGAACATAATCCTAAAATGGAAGTTCTACTTTTTGATATGACTCCTTATGGGAATGCTCTCGGTAAATTAAGCATTAAATTATGGGATTGGGTATGTCATAAAAGACATGAAAAAATTTTTGATACGGTCTATGAATTAATGGATCATAAAATTACGAGTTTAGGAAATAGAAAAACTGCCAAACAAAGTTATGATAATTTAGAGTTACGCCAAGTAATTAGTGAATTTAATCCGGATGTTACAATCTCAACTCACTTCTTCTGTAGTAATATGATTGCTTATTATAATGAATTAGGTTTAACGCATAGTAAAATTTATACGATTATTACGGATTACCGAACTCACGAATTTTGGACGAGCAATAAAAAGTACGAAGATGGTTATATTGTTGGTAATGAAGTAGTTAAAGAAGAACTCATTCAAAGAGGAATGGACCCTAAGAAAATCTATCCTTATGGGCTTCCTTTAAATATTAATAAAATAAATCATTTAGATGATCCTAATGTGATTCAAAAAAGATACAATCTTAATCCCCATTTAAAAACCATTCTCTTTTTTGGAGGTTCCGCTTTAGGAAGTATGTATTATTATGATTATTTAAAAGAATTACTTAAATTAAATTTAGATATAAATATTGTCTTTATCTGTGGTAAGAATACCAAGTTAAAAGATAAATGTGATAAGTTAAAGATGAAAAAAGGCTATTCTAATTTAAAAGTTTTAGGTTATTCAACTGATGTTTTAAATTTAATGAAGGTAAGTGATTTAGTTATTTCGAAACCGGGTGGAGCAACAGTTACAGAGTGCCTTGAGATGCGCGTACCCATGGTTTTAGTTCCCGGTGTTGGTGGTCAAGAAAAATATAATGCCCGGTTTATTATGAAAAAAAGATATGGCTTTAAAGTAAAAGGATTACATTCTTTTAAAAAGACTATTTTAAAAATAAATAATAATCCTAGTATTTTAGATAAAACAAAAGAAAGGTTATTAAAACTCGACAATAATCATGCAGTCGAAAAAATAAATAATTTAATTAGTAAGTAAGAGGTGGAAAGATGAATAAGTTTGATACTAATGTAATTAATAATTTAAAAATGTTAAGTTTGGATATGATTGCGGCAGGCAAAGGTGGCAATTCTAGTTTGTGTTTAAAAAGTGCCCCCATACTTTATACAATAATGATGAAGCACTTAAATTTTGATAATCAAAATGCTGATTTTATTAATCGGGATCGGGTAATAGTAAGTAATGATTTACTACCATTAATGTATGCGGGAATTAATTTATTTACCGAAGATATTTCTTTAGAAAGTTTAAAAGACTATCAAAAGTTAGGTTCTTCTTGCAGTAGTTATGCCCAAAGTAGTACAAAAAGAATTGAAGTAGGAAGTAACGCACCGGGTGATGTTTTAGCAACTTCTGCCGGTATAGCTTTAGGAGAACGCTATATAGAAGAATTAATCAAATTAGAAAATCCGAAATGTGATTTAATAAATTATCATACCTTCTGTTTATGTAAAGAAGAAGATTTATTAAGTGGGATAGGTCTTGAAACATTAGAATATGTAAGAAGCGAAAACTTAAATAAATTAATATATATAGTAATAGAAGATAATAATACTAAAAGTAATCTTCATCATAAAATAGATGATTTATTATCTTTAGAAGGTTTTAATGCCGAGGTTCTTAATAATACGAGTCTAAGTTCAATTGATGGGGCTTTAGAAGATGCTAAAATAAGTAAGAAACCAACTATTTTAATTATTAAAGATAATACCAAAGAATATGTAAGAGAAGAAAATAAATTATATACACCATATTCTATGGATGAATTAAATACTATGCGGACTGAACTAGGTATAGAAAATCCTTTTGATGTGCCAACAACTTTATATACGGAAATTAAAAATGCTTTAAATAAAAGACTTGATAAAGTACTTAGTAAATGGCAAAGTGTTTATGAAGAAAATTTAAGTGATATTAAAATAAAAAATATTATTGATTTTTTAAAAACAAAAACTTTTAAAATTAATTTCAATGCCGAAAATATTAAAATAAACGCTAATTATGATGAAGAATTATTAACATCAAATAATAAAATATTTAATTTAATGGCAAGTAAAAGTCCTTTTATCTTAAATGTCTCTGATGGTAATTTTAATAATACTAAATGTTTAATTAAAACCGCTAATTTTATGAGTAAAGAAGATAAATCTGCTCGTAATATTGATTTTGGATCTAAAACTTTAGCGATGGGAGGTATTTCTTTAGGTCTTGCATCCCTTGGTTTTAAAGTATTTGTGAGTACGCCTTTAGTTAATGTGAGTAAAATACTTGATTTAATAAAATTAAGTACCCAAAATAATTATGATGTTAATTTCATCTTTACCCAAGCTAATTTTATTGACCATAATTATGGGGCTTGTGCGGTATCTGAAATAAATCTATTGCGTTTAATACCTAATTTAATTACTATTAAACCGGCGGATATTGATGAAGTAGTCGGGTCTTATGAAATATTGAGTAATTTAAGAAAAACCGCTGCCTTAGTAATGGATAATGAAAAAATGCCGAAATTACTTGGTACAAATTCAAAATATGTCATGGCAGGTGCCTACCGGATATTAAAAGAACAAGAAAGATTAGATGCCATCATAGTTTCTTCTGGTCCAGAGGTTAAATATGCCTTAAAAGTAGCGGAAGATTTAAGACAATATAATTTTGATATTCGGGTTGTTGTTATGCCATCTTGGGAATTATTTAGTATTCAAACTGAAAGATACCAAAACATTTTATTACCCAAAGAAATTAAAACCTTTACTTTAGAATTTTCGAATACTTTATTATGGCAAGTATATGCCAGTGGTAAAGAATATGCTCTAGGGCTTAATACTTATCCAAAAGAAGGAACTAAAGCCGAATTATTAAATGAATACAACTTAGATTTAGATGCGATTAAAACGAAAATAATTGAAATTTTAAAAAATAATTAACTTTCGACAAAAGGAAACAAAATAATCACTTTAAATAAGTTATACTTTAGTTAAGGTGATTATATGCGAACATTCTATATTTTTAAAATTAATCGGGAACTAGCCATTTTAACAAAGGAAACTCCCTATAATTTATTTAAAACTATCGACAGTTTATATTACTTAGATAGTTTTAATATGGGAATTTCTAATAAAATGTATCATAATATCTTTTTAAAATTAGAACCGGATTATGTTAATAAAAGAATTAATAGTTTATTTAAAAATAATCGTTTTTATTCTTATGATGGTAATATTCATTCTTTAAACAATAAATATCGTCCCGAAAATAGTACTTTAAAAGTTTATAAAACCCATATAATTTTGAAAACTGATGCGATGAATCCTAGTTTCCTAGTTAATTTTCTTTCAAGTGATAATTTATTTGTCTGTGATTTTAAAAATCGAGATTATTTTTGGTTAAATCAGTTTGTGAGATAAAATAAAGTATGATAAAATATAAGTGAAAGAATTAGTGAGATTATGAAGTTTAAATTAAATGATTATATAATTGAATATGAAGTAATAATAAAAGATAATAAAAATCTTTATTTTCGCTTTGATGAAAATTGTAAGTTAATAATTACAGCTCCCAAGTTTATTACGGATAAAGAAGTTAAAAATTTAATTACCAAAAATTCTAGTTCGATTTTAAAAATGTATGAAGATGCTTTAGAAAAACAAGAAAGAGATAAAGATTTTTGGTATTTAGGTACTCCTTATAATGTCACATTTGATAATCGGATTAAAAATATTGAATTTGAAGATAATCATATTATTTGTCATAATGAAGAGGTTTTAGATAAATTTTATCAAGATGAATGTGAAAGAATATTTAATGAAGAAATAAATATTTGTAAGAAATGTTTTAATAATTTACCCGAATTTCGGTTAAGAATTAGAAAAATGCGGACAAGATGGGGTGTATGTAATACTAGAGATAAAATAATTACTTTAAATAGTGAACTCTTAAAAAAAGAAATACCTTTAATTGATTATGTAATCGTTCATGAGATGGCCCATTTTTATGAAGGTAATCATAGTAAGAATTTTTGGAATATTGTTGGAAAAGTAATACCAGATTATAAAGAAAAAAGAAAAAAATTAAGATATTAGTATTTAAAATTGGAAAGAAAATTAATTCTTTCTTTTTTACACTTGTTGACATAAAAATTATAGAAAATCTAAGGCTCTTGAAAAATTCATTTGACTTTCGGGGGGGGTACTTTATACTAATCTTGTAGAGTATAAAGTGTGTCAAGCATCATACAAAAATGATTTAATAATTCAAAATGATGTGATATACTTAATGCGTATAGTATAACAATATTAACTATTGTTCATACTAAAGAAAAGAGGAGTATATAATGAACGAAGAAAACAAAAGAAAGGCGATAATATTAACATTTATTGGAGCCTTAACATTATTATTTGTAGTAGTAGGAGGAACATTTGCTTACTTTCAAATAGTAAATACTGATGAAGGAGAAACAACATCCACATTAACAGGTGAAACAGAAGG
>CANQHT010000041.1 GCA_947623705.1 uncultured Bacilli bacterium | reverse complement strand
AGTATGGAAAATATTCAAAAAGTTGCAGAAAGATATGGTTTGTCTTATAATAGTGATAACATTGTTAATGGAAAATAAACAATTTACGAGGTGAAGAAATAATGCGAAAAGTTACAGTAAAAATTCCAAGAGTTTTAATTTTTATGGTGGCTTTTCTTTTTTTAGCCATAATAATTCGTCTTTCTTATATTGCTTTAAGTAAGAATATTGATGGGATTAATTTAAAAGAGTTTGCGAATAACAGAAATACCAAAACGGAAATAATCTATGCTAAAAGAGGCAATATTTATGATAAAGATGGGAATAATTTAGCCATTACCGTTAATTCCTATACTTTGATTGCTTATTTAGCGGAAAGTAGAACAACGGATCCTAAAAAACCCCAACATGTGGTTGATAAAGAAAAAACGGCGAAAGCTTTAAGTGAAACTTTAGATTTAGATTACGAAAAAGTTTTAAATACTTTAAACCAAGAAGGAAAGTATCAAGTTGAATTTGCCGGCGCCAAAGATTTAACGGAATCGGAGAAAAATAAAGTTTTAGCCTTAGATTTACCGGGATTAGATTTTATTACAGGCTCTAAAAGACATTATAGTATGGGGCAATTTGCATCATATATAATTGGTTATGCGAAAGAACAAGAAGATGGAACGATGAAGGGTGAAATGGGAATTGAAGCCTATTTCAATGATGATTTATCAGGGCAAAATGGTAAGTCGACTTATCAAACTGATGCCTATGGGTATACACTACCTAGTGCCGAAGTGCAAACGGAAGATGCGATTAATGGAAATGATATTTATTTAACAATTGATGAAAAGATTCAATGGTTTGCGGAGAACCTAACCCGAAGATTATCCGAAGAATATACGATGGATTGGATGATTTTTAGTGTGATGGATGCGAAAACAGGGGCGATTGTAGCAAGTAGTACATACCCAAATTTTAATTCCAATGATTTAGGTACTTTAAAAGATAAAAGTTATTTGAATCCTTTAGTAAGTTATCAATATGAACCCGGAAGTGTTATGAAAATATTCTCTTGGGCAAGTGATATTGAACTAGGTAATTATGATGGGTCAAAAACTTATTCTTCTGGTAAAAGAAAAATCGGTAATTATACGATTCACGATCATAATAATGGTCAAGGTTGGGGCGATGGGATTAATTTTGATACCGGTTTTGCTTATTCATCCAATGTTGCGGCATCTTACATTGCTGATCAAGTAGGTCTTGCTAATTTAACGGACTTTTATAAAAATTTAGGTTTTAGTAAAAAAACGGGGATAGAACTAGCGAGTGAAGCAAGTGGTAAAATAGCCTTCACAAATCAACTTGAAATGGCTACCGCCGCTTTTGGGCAAGGTATTACAGTTACCCCAATTCAAATGCTTCAAGCCTTAACATCTATTACTAATGATGGAACAGTTTTAAAGCCTTATATTGTCTCTAAAATAGTCGATAATAATGGCGAAGTTATTTATGAAGGGAAAAGAGAAGAAGTTAAAAAAGTATTTAGTAAAGAAACCACGGATTATATGAAAAAATTAATGCATACGGCGGTTTATGATGGACTTGCTTCTTATAAAAATTATCGGCCTACTAAAACAACAATGCTTGGTAAAACGGGAACAGCCCAAATTGTTGAAAATGGTAAATACTTAGATGGTCCTTATGATTATGTCCGTTCTTTTGCGGGTATCTTTCCGGAAGATGATCCGAAATATATTATATATATTGCTACTAAAAAATTATCTTCCTCAAATGCCACCCCAATTGCGAAAGAAATAAGTAAAATCGTGGATGACATTGTGGCTTATGAAGGTATGGAAGTAAAAGATGAAGAAGAAAATAATAAAATTATTAAGTTAGATAATTATATTAGTAAAGAAGTAACTCTAACTAAAGAAGAATTGCAAAATCAAAAATTAAATGTTTATACTTTAGGAACAGGTAAATATGTTATTAATCAATATCCTTTAAAAGATACTAGTGTTATTGAAGGTAGTAAAGTATTTTTAGTAAGTAATAAAAAAGATTATGTGATGGAAGATATTACCAACTGGAGTTTAAATGAAGTTATGACTTATGCCAATTTACTAGGTATTCCAATAAATACAAATGGTTATGGTTATGTAACGAGCCAAAGTATTGCCCCCGGAACTGTTATTAATAGTAATAGTGTTTTAACAGTGGAATTAACTAAATAAATAAAACGACAAAGACAATTAAAAAATTTGTCGTTTTTTATTCTAAATTGTTTAAATTTATGATAAACTATTTATAGTAAGGTGATTGAATTGACTAGAGAAACTTTTTTACTAATCGCCGTGGCGTATTATTTAGTGACAATGGTTATCGTTGTTGTCGTTTTAGTATTGATGAATAAAAGATATAAGAATACTTTAACTAAAGAAATAAATGCTTTAGAAAGAGAAAAGAATTTAATAATTTCTTCATCTATATTAAGCGAATTAAATAAAGTAGAAGCTTTAGTCAATAATAATGAATTAAAGAAAAAATATAAAAATTGGCAAAAAAGATTTGAAAATATAAGAGATAAAGAATTACCGAAAATAACGGATGATATTATTGAACTCCAAAATGATTATAATGAAAAAGATTATCCGAAGTTAAAAAAAGGTTTAGCGGAAGTTGAAATGAATATTAATTATATTAAGACAAAAGCCGACTTTTTACTAGATGAAATAAGAGAAATCACTTTATCTGAGGAAAGAAATAGAGAAACTATTATTAAACTTAAAGCGGACTATAGAGAAATTAGAAATCTTTATAGTAATAATGAAAGTGATTTTGCGATTATTAAAACCCCAATTGAATTACAATTTGAAAATGTTGATAAATTATTTAGTGCTTTTGAAATAGCCATGGATCAAAATGAATATTTAGAAGTGGGGAAAATTGTTAAAGCCATTGATGATGTTATAGGTAATTTAAAAATAGTTATTAATGAAACTAAAACGATTGTTAATTTAGGGAGTGTTTTAATACCTAAAAGAATTGAAGATATCAGTAATATCTATCATAAAATGAAATTAGAAGGTTATAATTTAGATTACTTAAATATTGAATATAATATTGAAGAAGTTAATAAAAAGATTCAAGATATTTTTAGTCGTTTAAATGTTTTAAATGTTGTTGATTCGGTTTTTGAACTTAAAACAATAATGGATTATTTTGATTCTTTATATAATGATTTTGATAAAGAAAAATTAACGAAAAATTTATATGAAGATTTTAAAAGAAGTATTTTAATTAAAGTAACTAAGTTAGAAAAAATCAATAATGAATTATATCGGAAGATAGATGATATTAAATATAGTTATGATTTATCAGATGATGAAGTATTAGTTATTAGTGAAATAAAAGATGAATTTAATAATATTAGAGAATCTTATGATCATGTAGTAGAGTTAGAACGTAGCAAATCTTTAGCGTATTCGCGTCTTTATAAAGAAATGGAAATCTTAAATAATAAGTTAACTAAGTCCGAAGAAAAATTAAATGTGGCTTTAAGAACTTTAGGTAGTTTAAAAGAAGATGAAATAAGAGCAAGAGACCAATTAGATGAAATTAAAGATATTTTATCGCAAGCCAAAGAAAGAGTAAGAAGTTATAAGCTACCGGTTATTCCTAAAAATTATTATGTCGAATTATCCGAGGCTACTTTAGCCATTAATGAAATGATAAAAGAACTTGATAAAAGACCAATTTCTATAAAAACTTTAAATTTAAGAGTGGATACCGCAAGAGATTTAGTGTTAAAAGTTTATAATACGATTAATGAAACCGTTAAAACTGCGAAGATGGCGGAGACAGCCATTGTTTATGGTAATCGTTACCGGGTTAATAATAAAGAAGTTGATTTAGGTTTAACTAAAGCCGAAAATTCTTTCTATAAAGGTAATTTTAAAAATAGTTTAGAAAATGCGATTAATGCAATTAATGTTGTTGAACCCGGTATTCACGAAAGATTATTAGAGGAATATAAATAAAGGTGCTTTGAAGCATCTTTTTGCAAATGGAGGATAAAATGGCATTACAAAGAGGAATAGTTGAATTAGTACCCTATGATAGTAATTGGGTAAAAGAATATGAGAAAGAAAAAGAATTATTAGAAAGAGTTTTAAAAGATTATATTTTAGAAATCCACCATGTAGGTAGTACATCTATTAAAGGATTATGGGCTAAACCAATTATTGATATTTTAATAGTTATTAAAAGTTTAGATGATATACCAAAAATAACGGAAATATTAAAAGATTATGATTATGAAAATAGAGGACCTCAAGGAATAGATGATCGGATGTTTTTTGCTAAAGGACCTGCTGATGTTCGGACTCATTATCTTCATTTTACTGAACCTAAAAGTAATACTTACTATGATTTAGTTTATTTTAAAAGATATTTAAATGAACACCCAGAATATCTAAAAAAATATCAAGATTTAAAACAAAAGTTAGCCAAAGAATATACAAATGATAGACCTAAATATACTTTAGGTAAAAAAGAATTTATTACCAATGTTATAAAATTAGCAAAGGAAGAGTATAATGATTAAAGTAGTATCTTTTGATATTGGAGGAACTTTACTTAAAGATGTTAAAGATAATAATTATAGTATTAAAGATTTAGCCAGTTTAATAAATAAACCATATGATGAAGTTAAAATAGTTTATAAAGATGTTTTTCAAAAAAGTAAGGGAACATTAGAGGAATTAGTAAATAATTTTTGTTTAAAATTAAATATAAAAGTAACTAAAGATATAAAAGAATTTATTCAAAATAAATATCAAGATAATAAAGAAATTAAAATGCATACTAAAGATATTGAATTAATTAAATATTTAAAAGAACATAATTATAAAGTCATTTTATTTTCTAATTCTTGTGTTTTACAAAAGAGTAGTATTCCTGATGATGTAATAAATATTTGTGATGGTATATTTTATTCTTATGAATTAGGTTATACTAAAAGTGATAATGAAAGTTATAAAATTATTGAAAATAAATTAAATTGTTTACCAGAAGAATTTTTACATATTGGGGATAATCTTCATAGTGATTATTTAATGCCTATACAAAATGGTTGGCAGGCTTTATATTATGGAGAAACAGATAACAAAGATATTTCTAATATTATAGATTTAGAAGAAATAAAAGATTATTTAGAAAAATTACTTTAAGTTTACCAGTACAAAGTAAACTTTTTCTTTACACTTTTGTGTCAAATTTACGATATTTTTGAAGAAAATAAGTTCCAAACCTTGATTTCGGGGGGGGGAATACTATAATAAAGATAGATAGGTAAAATTTGTGTCAAGAATAAGACATTGGAGTAGAAATTAATAAAATTTATATGATATACTTAATACGTATAAAAGAATATTTGCTTATCTATTGTTTATAATAAAAGAAGGAGTAGTTGCATATGAATAAACAAAATAAAATATCGTTAATTTTAGGAGTATTAGTCTTAACAGTATTAATAGTAACATCATCTTTTGCCTTTTTTCAAATAACTAATACAGGTAATACAGAAACTAATACCTCATTTACTGGATCACTAGAAGATATAGAAAGTTATGGAACAGCATCATTATCTGGGCCAAATAATAAGTTACATATCAAAATAAAAGCCAGTGATATGGCCAAAACAAAAGCCGGAACCTATTATTATGCAACAGTAAATCCTGATTTAGATTATGAATTAGATAAACAAAATCATCTTATCTCAACAGCCAGTATAAAAAATGGTGAAGGAAATGATGATGTAGTATATGAATGTACATCAGATTTATTAATCGAAGCTAGTGGTAGTTTAGTAACTGATAATGTAATAGATGTAGAAGATGGGAATATTTATTTTGGAGGAAAAGGGAGTACCATAGAACCAACTGAAATAAGTTTAAAAGATATAATAGATGCTCAAAGTGAAGGTGGCTATAAAAAACAAGTAAAATATAAAATAACAGGGAATGGAGAAGCCACATTAACAACTGATATAGATATCATAAATAGAGATGATGATCAAAATGATATAGCAGGAAAAGAAATCGATTTAACAATAACAAACAAGAATTTAGTTTGTACTGTTAAAGGATTAGAAGAAAAAGCATATATGGTAAAACTTGGTTACGAAGATACGCCAGTAGATGATATTGTACCAATGTTTACGGGAGTGGAAGAATGGTTTGATAGTAGTATTAGAGAAAATGTAATATCCGCAGCCTTTGTCAATTATATACCAAGTGATTTAGAAGATAGTAAAATTGTTAAATACATAGATTTATCTGACACGGAAAAAGGAACCAAAAAAGGCAGTGTTATTGCATGGGTAGAAGAAACAAATGAACATAATGGTGAATACAATTTTTATATAGGTTCAGAATCAAAAATATATGCTGAATATCTTAACATAGTTTTTGCTTATATGAATAAACTTCAAAGTGTTGATTTTAGTAATTTAGATACAAGTGAAACAATAAGTATGGAAGGAATGTTTGATATGGGACCATATTTCTATGGAGATGGATCTATGGTCGATTTAGATTTAAGCGGTTTAGACACATCCCATGTAACTGATATGAGTTATATGTTTAGAAAATCTAATGCAAATATAACATTTCCAGAGGGATTTGGTTCTTCAGCAACTGATATGAGTAATATGTTTTATCAATATCAAGGAACCGAACTAGATTTAAGTAGTTTTGATACATCTTCAGTAACTAATATGTACTCTATGTTTGAAAGGTTATCAATTGAATTACCATTTAAAGATTGGCCAAATTTTGTAACAACGAATGTAGAAAATATGGGACGAATGTTTGCATATTATAAAGGAACTAACTTAGATTTAAGTACATTTGATACATCGAAAGTAACCAATATGAGCGGAATGTTTAGATTTGTAACTACCGACTTACCATTTAAAGATTGGTCAAATTTTGATACCTCAAAAGTAACTGATATGAATGATATGTTTTATGGATATAAAGGAACTTCATTAGATTTAAGTACCTTTGATACATCTTCTGTAACCGATATGAGTTGGATGTTTGTACAATTATCAATTAACTTATCATTTAAAAATTGGCCAAATTTTGTAACAACTAATGTAGAAGATATGAGTAATATGTTTAATCAATATCAAGGAACCGAACTAGATTTAAGTACTTTTGATACATCAAAAGTAACCAATATGAGTGGAATGTTCGATGGAGCAACAGTTGACTTACCATTTAAAGATTGGCCAAATTTTATTACAACAAGTGTAGAAAGTATGAGTGAAATGTTTCGTTATTATGAAGGAACCACATTAGATTTAAGTAGTTTTGATACCTCAAAAGTAGAAAATATGAATTATATGTTTAATGGTTGTACAAATTTAACAGAATTAAAAATGAATAAAGCGACATTTGATGGATTAACCACTGAATATAGTTATTATAATATGTTTGGTTCCAATTCTTATCGTGTACCATCCAATATTCATATAACAGTTAAAAAAGGTCAAGAACAATTTATAATAGATAGATTAACAGAAATATATCCAGATTATGATTATACTAATAATATTACAACAGTAGATTAATAAATATAAATTATAAAATAAATGAAATAGGTGTTTAAAAGACATCTATTTTTATGGTATAATTTTGATAGGATAGAGTGGTGAATAAAAGATGACTTATCTTGATTATAGTGCAACGACCCCAATATCTTTAGAAGCTTTAGATACTTATGTAAGAGTATCGAAAGAATATATTGGTTCGGTAAGAGAAAATAATGCTTTAGGAGAAAAATCTAAGAAATTATTAATTGAAACAACTAAAGAAATCAGTAATATGTTTAATGTTATGGATAGTGAAATAATTTATACCAGTGGGGAAACGGAAGCGAATAATATGGCATTAATCGGAGTGGCTTTAGCAAATATCAAAAGAGGTAAACATATTATTGTATCAAAACTAGAAAATAGTACGATTTATAATATTTGTGAATATTTAGAAAGTATTGGTTATGAAATAAGTTATGTGGATAATGATCGTGATGGTTTAGTTAGTTTTGATGATTTAAAAAGATTAATTAGGGAAGATACTATCTTGGTAAGTATTGGGGCAGTTAATTCGGAAACGGGAGTAAGACAACCTTTAAAAATGCTAAGACAAATTATTAAAAAAGAAAATCCTAATACGATATTTCATTCTGATTTATCGGAAGCTATTGGTAAAACCAGTGTTAATTTCCGCGATATCGATTTAGGGAGTGTTTCATCTCATAAAATATATGGTCCTAAAGGAATAGGTTTTTTATATAAAAATAGTCAAGTTAAAATGACTCCTTTAATGTATGGCAGTAAGAATCCCAATTTTAAACCCGGAATCCCACCTTTACCTTTAATCGTTAGTATGAAAGTAGCCTTAAAAGATGCTTTAAAAGAAATGGAAAAAAGAGAAAGATATATAACTCTTTTAAATGAAAGAATTGTTAGTAAGTTAGAAAATTTAGAAGGCGTTAAAATTAATAAAACGAAATATTCTATACCCCATATTTTATCTTTAAGTTTTGATAAAGTAGATGCCCGAATTTTAGCTCAAAGTCTTGCTAATCGAGAATTTTATGTGGGATGCAAAGAAGAAAATGTTATCGCCGGTAGTGTAATGGCTATCTATAATGATTTAGAAAGAAGTAAGTCTTATTTAAGAATTAGTTTATCCCATTTAACAACAGTTTTAGAAATTAATAGATTTTTAGAAGTTTTTGAGTTAGAATATATGAAACAAAAAAATTTAATCGGTGGGTGATATAGATGGAAAAGATTATTACCATAAAATATGGGGAATTATCAACTAAGAAAGATAATCGAAATTTCTTTATTAAAATATTAAATAATAACATAGCTAAAGTTTTAGGAGATAAAGTAGAGATTACTTATGACTTTGGGAGAATGTTTATTAAAGTTAATGATAATTATTTTGATGAAGTAATTAGTAAATTACAAAAAGTGTTTGGAATCCATGAAATAGTTGTGGCTTATAAAATAACTGATAAAGATTTAGATAGTATTAAAAATAATTTATTAGAGTTACTTAAGAATAAAGAATTTTCTACTTTTAAAGTTGAAGTCAAAAGAAGTGATAAGAATTATCCTTTAAATAGTGTCGAATTAAGTAAAGAACTAGGCAGTTTTATTTTAAAGAGTATACCTAATTTAAAAGTTGATGTGCATAATCCCGAAATGCTTATTAATGTGGAAGTAAGGCTTAATGAAATACTCATCTATTTTAATGGCCTTAAAGGTTTAGGAGGCTATCCTGTATCTAGTTTAGGTAAAGGTATTTTAATGCTTAGTGGGGGAATTGATTCACCAGTTGCGGGATATCTTGCCATTAAAAGAGGGATGAAGTTAGAGGCTATTTATTTTGAAAGTCCTCCTCATACTAGTGAAGCCGCTTTAGATAAAGTTAAGAAACTAGCTCAAAAATTAGCGGTTTATAATAATGATATTAAATTACATATTATTAATTTTACGGAAATTCAAGAAGCTATTTATAAAAATATTCCGAAAGAATATTTAATTACGATTATGCGGCGAATGATGTACCGGATTAGTGCTATTGTGGCTAG
This sequence comes from uncultured Bacilli bacterium, assembly GCA_947623705.1. Taxonomy (GTDB): domain Bacteria; phylum Bacillota_I; class Bacilli_A; order RF39; family UBA660; genus SIG200. Next base: position 692 of record CANQHT010000041.1, on the reverse strand, counting down.
TCGTATTAATGCTAAAGTTATTGTTAATGGGGAATCAATTGGTCAAGTAGCAAGTCAAACTTTAACAAGTATGAGTGTTATTAATGAAGTTGTAAGTATTCCCGTAATAAGACCAGTGGCTTGTTTTGATAAATTAGAAATAATTGATATTGCGAAAAAAATTAATACATTTGATACTAGTATCTTACCTTATGAAGATTGCTGTACCATTTTTGTACCAGAACACCCCGTTATAAATCCCGATAAAACTAAAGCAAGAGAATATGAAAAATTAATCAACTTTGAGGAAATGATTTATAAAGCGGTTAAAGAAAGAAAAGTTATTACTATTAGTCAAAATGATACTTTAGAATACCAAGATTTATTATAAGTATGAAATTAAGATATTAAACCATAATATAAATGGTGATAATATGTTAAGAGATAATAGTTATTATAAAAGTAGTGATCTATTAGATAATAGTTTTAAAGGAAGAATGCATAGTTTTTTTAATCCTTATGGTTATAATATCGAAAGTAATCAAAAAGATTTAACCAATAGGGAAAAAGAAGCTTTTAAAAGTAAGTCCCATAATGAAAGAAAAAAGATAAGTAAATAAACTCTACAAAATTTTGTGTTACAATTCACAGTCAAAAATAAATAACGTAAAATAGACTAAGCATAAACTTAGTTTATTTTCATTTCATCTAAA
>CANQHT010000040.1 GCA_947623705.1 uncultured Bacilli bacterium | reverse complement strand
ATAAAATAATAAAAAAACTAGATTTTTCAATATCTAGAAAAGATTTAAGATTTAAAACTGTTAAACTAGGGTAATTTCTGCTATTAGAACTATTGTTCAAGCTGCCTCTTATATTAATGATAACAAAAAAGTAACTATTAATATTGATTCTTATTAATAAAAGATTAGTAATTTCAAAAACTAGTCTTTTTAAATGCTATTTTTTGATTTAATATAAAAAAATATGATATAATATCTACTAGGAGGATAAAATATGAAAAAAATGATTGTTATTGAAGATAAAGGAAATAAGGAATATAAAAGATTAGTACAAAATAAAATTTTAGAATGGTTATTATATATAGTCTGTTATGCAATTGTTTTGATATTAGTATCATTATTATTTGATTCATTTAGTATATCTAATGAATATTATGGCTTATTTGCTTTTTTAGCATCAGTTATTATATATATTTTAAATCAAACAATTAAGCCTGTTTTATTTTATATAACACTACCCATAACAGCAATTACTTTTGGACTTTTTTATCCTATCATTAATGTCATAATTTTATATATAACTAGTTTTATTTTAGGAAGCAATCATTTTTATGTTCATGGTTTAGTTATTCCTTTCTTTATCGCTATTTTAATATCATTTTTAAATATTATAATGGAAGGTATGATTATTAAACCAATCGTAGGAAGGAGTAAGAAATGAATAGAGTTTTGATCTCAATTGGACCTTTTCATATTTATTGGTATTCTTTTCTTATTGCTTTAGGAATTATTATAGGTATAATTATAGCAAATCGTGAAGCTATTAAATGTGGAATTTCTAGAGTATTTATGATGGATTTAATATTTGGCTTAATTCCTGTTGGTATTATTGGAGCAAGATTATATTATGTTATTTTTAATTTTTCTTTATTTAAAGACAATCTTCTTTCAATATTTGAAATATGGGAAGGTGGTCTTGCTATTTATGGAGCAGTAATTGCTTGCCTTTTTTATGTGATATATTATACTCATAAGAAAAAAGTTAGTTTACTACTTACTTTAGATATTTTAGCTCCTTGTTTGATTTTAGGACAGGCAATTGGAAGATGGGGAAATTTTATAAATCAAGAAGCATATGGTAGACAAACAACTCTTTTAGCTTTAAAAAAAATGCATCTTCCCAACTTTATTATTGAGGGTATGCACATTAATGGTGTATACTATGAACCAACTTTTTTATATGAATCATTATGGTGTTTAGTTGGATTTATTCTTTTATTAATTATAAGAAAAATATTTAAATATGAAAAAAAAGGACTATTAGTATCTTTTTATTTCGTATGGTATGCTATAGGTAGATTTATGATTGAAGGATTAAGATCTGATAGTCTTTACTTTTTAGGTTATAGAATAAGTCAACTTGTTTCAATTATTTTAATGTTAATTGGTATTATTGGTATTATAATATCCTTGATAAGAAAAAAAGATAGTTAAATATAATTTACTTATATTTATGTGTTGGAAAGTAGTGATAGGATGAATTATAAATTAAATAGACTTTTAATTGATATAGAAAAAGATGAGGGAAAATTTATAAATAGTTTAATTACCTGTGGTATTTTAAGTTGTGAATATTTAGAGCAGATGATAATTTTAAAAGAAAATATTAATCTAACAATTAATGCTATTTTTTATCTTAACAATATTAATAAAGAAATTTTAGTTATAAAACTTATGGATTTATTGAATAAACTAGAAAATAATAGTGATAAGATTGAAAAAATAAAAGATATTGCCATACTTGCTAATCATTTAAAAAAAGATAAAGATTATAGTTATACAACTTTTATGATAACTAATAAAGTTATAGAAAGTAAACTAGCTTTTATGATTTATCATTATACTAGTATTTATATCAAAGAAGCTAGTAGTGATGAGATAAATAAATTATTTGAAGCAATTATTAAAACAGAAAATGAATATTTTATAAAGAGATTTATAAATGTAGTTAAAGCAAATAATGATATTAATAGTAATTTATTAGAATTTAATACTAATATGAGTTATAATGATTTAGTAAAATATTATCTTGAGAATAATAGATTAGCTATGATAAAAAATAAAGATAGTTTTGCTTATTTATTTGGTATTGATAATGTTAAAGCTAAACGTAAGGTTTTATAAAAAAATGAAAAAAATCTTGACATAAGCATATATTTTAGTATATAATAATTAGCGAAGAGGAAAGAAGATGTATTTATCTCACCTGATTACTTATAGTAATGGGTTAAAAGCCATAATAAAGTTGAATATATTTATTATTGTTTTTATGATGAATACAATTCTTGTATTCATTTTTTTAGATTTTATGGAGGTGTTATTTATCGCAAAGGAAAGGGAAAACCCTATTAATGATCAAATTAAATGTAGGGAAATGATGGTTATTGGTCCAAAAGGAGAACAACTTGGTATCAAAACTAAAGAAGATGCTTTAACGCTTGCTAATTATGCTGGTTTTGATTTAGTTTTAATTAATGAAAATGGAAATCCCCCAGTATGTAAAATAATGGATTATAATAAATTTCGTTATGAGAAAAAAAAGAAAAGCAAAGAAGCATTGAAAAAGCAAAGAGAAACTATGATTGATACAAAAGAATTTCGTCTATCAGTCACTATTGATAAGCATGATTTTGATACTCGTCTTAAAAATGCTAGAAAAAATTTAGAAAAAGGTTCTAAAATAAAAGCTAGTATTCGTTTTAAAGGCCGACAGATAGCCCATCCTGAATTAGCCCGTGAAGTATTGGATAGATTTTATAATGAATTATCTGATATTGCTGAATTAGAAACTAAAGCCAAGATGGAAGGCAAAAGTATTTTTATTCAATTAACACCAAAAAAGTAGAAGGAGGAAATTATGACAAAACTTAAGAAAAATAAAATGAAAACCCATAAGGGATTAAAAAAAGTATTAAATGTAAGACAAAGTGGAACTGTTACAGTATGTAAGCAAGGAGTTTTACATAATACTGGAAAAAGAACAACAAAGACTAATCGACAAAAAAGAAATGCTAATACTCTTAGCAAATCTGATTACAGTAGAATTAAAGATTTAATATAGGAGGATTTTTAAAATGACAAGAGTAAAAGGTGGCACTATAGCCCGTAGTAGAAGAAAAAAAGTTTTAAAAGAAGCAAAAGGTTATTTTGGTAGTAAACATCGTTTATATAAAACTGCTCATGAACAAGTTATGCATTCTGGTTCATATGCTTTTAGAGATCGTAGACAAAAGAAAAGAAACTTTAGAAAATTATGGATTACAAGAATTAATGCAGCTTGTCGTGAAAATGAAATTAGTTATTCAAAATTTATCAATGGTTTAAATAAAGCAGGTATTGTTGTAAATAGAAAAATGTTAAGTGAACTTGCTATTGATAATAAAGAAGCATTTGCTAATTTAGTAGTTATATCACGTGATGCTTTAGAGGGAAAAACATATACACCAAAAAAAGCAGTAAAAGAAACCTCTAATGAAACTAAAAAAGATGAAAATAAAAAGATTACAAAAGAAGAAAAAGAAGTAAAAGAAGAGAAAAAGACTACTAAAAGTGAACCAAAGAAGACAACTGTAAAAAAAGAAACTACAAAAAAGACTACAACTTCAAAGAAAAAGGAAGAAGAATAATTTATTTTATCCTTTTTTTATTTTATATATAGCAAACATTTGTATTAAAAACTTGACTTTTATTTTGGTATATTATAAAATGATATTAGTAAAAGAGGGTGCTATTTAATGAATTTAGATAAAATAAGAAATTTTAGTATAATAGCTCATATTGATCACGGTAAAAGTACCTTAGCAGATAGAATTTTGGAATCTACTTCAGCCATTGATAAAAGGCAGATGAAAAATCAACTTTTAGATAATATGGATATTGAACGTGAAAGAGGCATAACAATTAAATTAAATGCTGTTAGATTAAACTATAAAGACTATATTTTAAATTTAATAGATACGCCAGGACATGTTGATTTTACTTATGAGGTATCTAGGTCACTTGCTGCCTGTGAGGGTGCTATTTTAGTTGTTGATGCTGCTCAAGGAATTGAAGCCCAAACTTTGGCAAATGTTTATTTAGCTATTGATAATGATTTAGAAATAATACCTGTAATTAATAAAATTGATCTACCAAATGCTGATGTTGAATTAAGAAAACAAGAACTTTATGATACTTTTGGCTTTAAAAAAGATGAAATACTTGCAGTATCTGCTAAAACAGGATTAGGTATTGATAAGTTAATGGAGGCTATTATAACAAGAATACCAAGTCCCAAAAAAGATGATGATGAAAAATTAAAATGTTTAATTTTCGATAGTTATTTTGATGCCTATCGTGGAGTTGTAGTTTTAGTTAGAGTAATATCAGGTAAACTTAAAAATAAAGATAAAATAAAAATGATGCAGACAGGGGCTGTTTATGAAGTTACAGAGTTATTTGTAAATACTCCAAAAGAAGTAAAAGTGGATAGTTTATCTTATGGCGAAGTAGGCTATATTGTTGCTAGTATTAAAAATATTGAAGACGTTAAAGTAGGAGATACAGTAACTTTAGCAAATGATAGTGCTCTTTTACCTTTAAAAGGTTATAGACCCTTAAAACCGATGGTTTACTGTGGATTATATCCTATTGATAGTAAAAAATATCCATTATTAAAAGATGCTTTAGAAAAGCTAAAATTAAATGATGCCTCTCTTAGCTTTGAACCAGAAACTTCTCTTTCCCTAGGCTTTGGTTTTCGAGTTGGCTTTTTAGGCCTATTACATATGGATATAATTTCCGAAAGATTAGAAAGAGAATATAATTTAGAAATAATTACAACTAGCCCTTCAGTCATATATGAGATAAGAAAAACTGATGGTAGTGTAATTTATATTGATAATCCAAGTAAAATGCCCGATAAAGTTAAAATAAAAGAAATTTTAGAACCTTATATTAAAACAAATATATTTGTTCCCTCACAATATATTGGAGCTATTATGGAATTATGTCAAAATAAAAGGGGTAGTTATATTGCTATGGATTATTTAGATAAAACAAGAGTAAATATTCATTATGAACTTCCATTATCTGAAATAGTTTATGATTTTTTTGATAAATTAAAATCTACAACTAAAGGTTATGCCTCTTTTGATTATGAAATAATAGGAAATAAACCAAGTGATTTAGTAAAAATGGATATTTTATTAAACGGGGATATTATTGATGCTTTAAGTGTTATTGTTCATCGAGATTTTGCTTATAAAAGAGCTAAAGTTATTGTCGATAATTTAAAAAATATTATTCCAAGACAAATGTTTGAAGTTCCTATTCAAGCAGTAATTGGCTCTAAAGTAGTAGCAAGAAGTAACATAAAAGCTATGAGAAAAAATGTTTTAGCTAAATGTTATGGTGGTGATATTACTAGAAAAAGAAAACTTTTAGAAAAACAAAAAGAAGGAAAGAAAAAAATGAAACAAATAGGTAAGGTTGAAATTCCTAAAGAAGCTTTTCTTTCAATTTTAAAATCAGATGTTATCGGAGGAGAAGATGAATAAATATGTTGAAGCATTACTTTTGAATAATGAAACAGATAAGTTATTGAGTTTTCTTGACAAAGATTTTGATAAAAATAGTAATTTAGTATTGAAAACTTTTTTAGATATTATAATAGGAAAAACAGATGAAGATATAGAGTTAGCTTTTAATACTATTTATAATAGTATATTGCAAATTGATTATGAAAATAAATTAAATATTATTAATGAAAAATTTGATATTATATTATCTACTATATCAAAGATGGATATTAATCCTGATAATATTGATGATATAAAAAGAATATTTATTGAATTAAAAAGAAAAATTAAATTAAAAGAAAAGGAAGAAAAAGAAAATGATTTATATTCTTTTTTTAGTAATTTAATTTTTGAAACTAAAAATATTTCTTTAGTAAAAAGATTATTAAAAGAACATAATGTTTTAGATATTAAAGATAAAAATAATACTAGCTTGTTTGTAAATTTATTAAATTATTATATTTCTTTATCTGATGAGAAAGAAATTAATTATTTTTATGAAATAATTGATCTAGCTTTAATGATTAAAAAAAATAATTTATCTTTTGATATATATAAAGAAATATTAGAAAATCATAAAGATAAAGAACATGTAAAAAGAGTAATTGATTTATTAGAAAATGATTTAATTGATTTTAATTTGGAAAAAAGATATGGTATTATCAATAATACGACAAATTCTCTTTCTTACTTAAAGACAGTAAATAATCATCGTCTTTCTTATTTAAATCAAGAAATAATTACAATTGATGGTAAAGATTCAATTTGTTTAGATGATGCTTTATATCTTAGAAAAAATAAAAATGGTACTTTTACACTTTTTAATTATATAGCAGATATACCATGTCTTTTAGACTTTAATTCGCTTATTGTAAGAAGAGCGTTTTCTCAAAGTGAAACAATTTATCTTCCTGATAAAGTAATTGGAATGTATCCTGATAATATTGCTAATAATTTAGCTTCACTTCTTGCTTGTCAGAAGAGAAATGCTATTGCTTATATTGTCGATTTTGATGATAATTATAATATTATTCCTTCAAGTTTTAAAATTCAAAGAGGTAGAATTATGTCAAAAAGATCTCTTAATTATGAAGAAGCTGATGCTATTTTAAATGAAGATAAAGATAGTAATTTAAAATGGATGTTAAATGATTTAGCTAATATAGCAATGAAATTAAGAAAAAATAATCCTTATAAAGAAACATATCGTTATATTGAAAATAGTTTTGAAGAAAGTGTTGAAAATGCTAGCTATTTTACAGAAAAATATAAAACGGCAAATATTATTCAAGAAACAGCTGTCCTTACTAATCATTTAGTAGCAGAGTATTTTAAAAAATTATCTTTACCTTATTTATATCGTAATCATTTAGTTGATTTAGAGTCAGCTAAAATAGCCAATGATTTGATGAAAATAAAAAAATTTGATATAAATGATCCTAAATATCGTAAATATTATGAACTTATTAAGAATTCTTATCTTACAGCTTATTATTCAAATGAAAATTTAGGACATAATGGTTTAGGATTTACTAGTGGCTATTCTCATTCTACTTCACCATTACGTAGAGCTGCTGATAGTTTAAATCAGTTTATTACTTATGATGTTTATTTTAATGGTCATATTGATGATAAGAATTTATATTATTGGGAAGATATAATAGCTAAATATGCGAAACATTTTAATTCTCAAAGTAAAATTAATGAATTATATATAAGTAAATACTGTTATACTAAAAGTAGATTATTACCAAAATAAAAAATAAATAAAAAATAGATACCAAAAATAACTATATGAATACAATATTATTAGCGAAAGAAGTGATATATTGGTTATATTTGGTATTTTAATTCCTTTTATAGGAACATCAATAGGAGCTTTTTTAGTATATTTTGTAAAAAAAGATTTTAATAATAATTTTGAGAAAATATTATTAGGATTTGCTTCAGGCGTAATGGTCGCAGCATCAGTTTTTTCTCTTATTCTACCTGCGATTGAACTTGTTAATAAAACCAGCAATAAGGCTTGGTTAATTGTATCATTAGGTTTTTTAACAGGAATAGCTTTTCTTTTATTGTTAGATAAGATACTTCCTAATATTAATCTAGACGATACAATTAAAAAAAATGAGTTTAAAAAATTAGGGGATTATAAAATGCTATTTTTAGCAGTAACCTTGCATAATATTCCTGAAGGAATGGCTGTTGGCGTTGCTTTTGCTAGTTATTTGTCAGGAAATGAAGAAATAAGTTTAATTTCAGCATTAGTATTAGCAATAGGTATTGCAATCCAAAATTTTCCTGAAGGAGCAATTGTATCTTTACCTTTAAAAAGTCAAAAAATGAGTAAAACAAAAGCTTTTCTTTATGGAGTATTATCTGGAGTAGTTGAACCTATTGCAGCTGTTATTACAATAGCATTAACTGGTATTGTAGTACCAATCTTACCATTTTTATTATCAACAGCAGCAGGAGCAATGATTTATGTTGTCGTTGATGAATTATTGCCTAAAGCTACTAATAATAAAAACAATTCATTAGCAACGATAGGACTTGCATTAGGTTTTGTAGTAATGATGATTTTAGATATTACATTAGGATAAAGATAATTAGACTAATTTTAGAGTTTAATTTTCTTTTTTTTAGAATAAAATATATTGGTGATTAATTTGAAAAAAGAAATTATTGATGATAATAGCAAATTAATTTATTATCAAAATAAAAACAAAAAAATAATAACATATATTAATTATTTTAATAATTTAGCAGATAAAATTATTATTTTTAGTCAAAATCATTTCAAGACAATAATTAAGATATATAGTAATAAAAAATTTAAAACAATAGAATTTTCTTTTCCTAAACAAAATTTATTATATGATAATTTTGCTAATATTTTAAATGATGCTTATATTATGAAACTAGAAAAGATGGATTTTATAACTGGTGAAAAACATTTATTAGAAATATATGATGATGAGTCTAATATTATAGTAAAATTAACTAATGATAAAGAAATTTTAGCATATAAAATGACAATTTTAAATAAAAAATTAAATAACACTAATCTAAATAAAACAAAAATTAGAAAATTAAATAGTAGCAGATAAAATAGTTATTATTAAATTATAATATTTACAACAATTTAGATTGATGTTATAATATATTTAGTTGCCAGCATAGTTTAATGATAGAACAAGTCACTCGTAATGATTAGATGTAAGTTTGATTCTTACTGTTGGCACCAGATTGATAGGAAACTTAACAAAATTTAAGTAAAGATAGAAAACGACTTGTAAAAATATTATTTTTGTGTTATTATATATTTAGCAAGAAAATTTGCATAAAATAAAAAAGGAACATTCAATATTGCAGTGTTGAGTGTTACCTAATAATTTGTGTAGCACCTAATTCAAACTGTTTGAGTTAGGTGCACTTTTAATTTAGAATTACGAAAAGTAATGCTATAAGTAAAAGGATGATAACGATCAAAGCAAAGATTAAAAAATCTTTCTTATTCATCAAGCATCACCTCCAGTCTATAAAGATAGAGATAGCACCCAACTATTAAATGTTCCTAATAAAATTATATCAAACAAATGTTTTTTATTCAATACTTTTACACTAAATTTATGACAATTTAGAAAACACACTTGCATATTGACAATATCAATATAGAAAAGAGAGGTAAACTATGGAACAAATATATAACAAATTGGTAAGAGATAAAATACCTGAAATAATTAAATCAAATGGAGAAGAACCAATTACTAGAATTCTAACTGATGTAGAATATAAAATTGAACTAGAAAAAAAATTAAATGAAGAGTATCAAGAAGTTTTAGGTGCAACTGGGAAGGATAGAATAGAAGAATTAGCCGATATGTTAGAAATAATGAAATATTTAGCTAAATTAGAAAATGCAACATTAGAAGAAGTTATTGCTATCGCACAAGAAAAAGGAACAAAAAAGGGAACATTTGAAAATAAAACATTTTTAGAAAAGGTATTGAGAAAGTAAAAAATTAGAATTACTAAATTTTATTAGAAAAGTTGTTGTCATCTTCCTTTAGGGTACCAGATTGATAGGAAATTCGATAAAAATAGAAAACGACTTGTAAAAATATTATTTTTGTGTTATTATATATTTAGCAAGAAAATTTGCATAAAATAAAAAAGGAACATTCAATATGCTAGTGTTGAGTGTTGCCAAAAGATTGGTTTCACCTAATTCAAAGCAGTTGAGTTAGGTGATTTTCTTTTATATTAAAACTATAAATAGTAATAATACTAATAGGAAGATAAGAATTACTAAAGATAGAATTAAAAAATCCTTCTTATTCATACTATCGCCTCCCTTCTTTATGAAGTTTGGCAATCACCCAACTTATTAAATGTTCCTAAAATAATTATATCAAACATTTGTTTTTAATACAATATATTTTATAAAAATTTATGACAATTTAGAAAACACACTTGCATATTATCAAAAGCAATAAGAAGGTGATGATATTCATGATATTAAGAAATAATATAAGTGATAGTGAATTTTATAATTATTATTTGATAGATGGCAATAAAAAATTAGGAATAATATATTCTGATAATAGTGATTTATATTTTACTTCTTTTGATAAAAATCAGGAAACCGATTTTTTTATAACAAAAGAAAATATGGTTATTTATAATTTGTTTGATGCATTATATAAATCATTTAAAAATGGAAATGTATTTCAAGTAAGTGACTATGATTTGTCACAATGTAGTGACAATAATGAAAAAAGAAGATTATATACACAAATTTCTGAAGCAAATCAAAACTTAAAAAATAGTGAATTATATAAAAAAGTTTTTAGCAATGAAAAAATCATTTAGATTAGTGATGATAGTATTTCTTTTGACTATAAAAATGCTGATTCTATGACAATTAGTAATGAAGGAGAATATTATA
>CANQHT010000039.1 GCA_947623705.1 uncultured Bacilli bacterium | reverse complement strand
ATTGATAATTTTGAAAATTTGGAAGATTTATTTAATATATTCATAAAAAGTCGATATTACTGGTTAACAAAAGATGAAATTATAGCCCAAGAATTAAAATATTATAATTTAGAAAAACAATGGTTTGAAAAATATATAAAAGAAAGAAAAATAACAAATATCGAAGAATATTTAAAGAGTATAGAAAATGATAATTGGTATCGTTATTCCTTTTTTAAATCTTTTTTACTTACTAATCATTGGCTAAGTATTCTTGGTGATGAACAAAAAGATAAAGTTGAAATTATAAGAAAAAGGGCAATAATACTTAATAAAAAATAAACTCTTTAGTTGAATAAAGCATGAAAATCCTTCTAGCTCACTATCTGCTTTAATTTTATCAGAATTTCTTAAGTCAAGTAATATTTTATTATATTTTAAAATCTCTTCTTTCTATAAGAAATAGAGCATAAAAACTGAATCACTAATAGGACATAGGACATAAAATATGTAAGATTTGGAATAATTAACAATGGTTGTATAAAACATTTATAAAAATTAAAAAAAGCTGATAAGTCATAAGTTATCAACATTAAAATATTCTACCTGAATTTTCCCTCTTGTAAATATTCGCTAACTAGGGTATACTTACTATAGGAAGCACGAACTCGTGTTACCTAAAGTGGTAGCACTATGCTATTATAAATGGCACGGTGCTTTTTTCAATTAAAACACATATTATGTATAATAAAAGAAAAATTATTAATAACAAAAACTTATTTAGAGTCTTTGCGTTCATAAGCGTCACCACCCTTCAGATCTGGCCAAAACCCCCTGAAAAAATGATTTAGCAACACCCATTCGTACTTCCTAAATCTTATTTTGACATAATATTATTTTAATTGCAATACATTCGACACCACTAGTCAAATTTCGTCAAAAAGCAAAAAATGTTGATAAACATTAACTTATCAACATCAATTATTTATTCATATATAATACCTTGTTTATATTTTTCAATACACTTTTGACTAGGTTTATAAAGATTAGTAGGTAAATCATCTAAATCAAACCAACGCCATTCTAAAATTGTTTCCGGTTCCATAGTTTTAACATCCCCGGTGTAATTATTTACAATAAAGCCCGCTGTAACATAATGAGCTGTTTCTGTCATATCATCAGATATACATAATAATTTTAAATTAGTAGCTTTTAAACTTGTTTCTTCTTCTAATTCTCTTTTAGCAGCATCTACTAATTTTTCCATAAATTCTACTTTGCCACCTGGCATTGTCCAAGTTCCTTGTCCTTGAAGTTCACTACTTGCTTTGACTTTATCAGGATTTCTTAAACCAAGTAATATTTTATTATCTTTTAATACCATTACTCCGACACCTATTCCCGGTTTCATATAATCACCACTTTCTATAAAGATTATACCATAAAAAAATACTGATTCAATTTCAGTATTTTTTAATTTATGCCGTTTTTTTAGATTTTTTAGTAGTTTTCTTTGGTGTTTCAGGTTCATCTTCTAATTTACTAGCCGTATTTTTTAATATTTCAGCAGTTTTACTTTTAACTTCTTTAGCAGTCTTTTCCACAATCGGAGTTCCTTTTTCTACTGCTAAGTCCACTAGTTCTTGAGCTTTAATTTTAACTTCTCTAGATTTATCAACAATTAATTGTTTAGCAGTTTCCTTATCTAAATCTTTAATCATATTTTCAAGTTCTCTAGTTTTAACAACAATGGCATTTTTAACTTCTTCCACATCAATTTCTTTGGCTTTTTCTACTAATTCATCAAAAGCCTTCGCTAAATCTTTTCTTGTTTCTTTCCCACTTTTTGGGGCAAATAACAAACCTAGGCCAACTCCTAAACCAGCACCTAGTAAAAAATTACCCTTTTTACTCATCTAAATCACTCTCGCTTTCCTTATCTCTATTTCTTAAAAATAACTTTAAGACAAAATTTTGAATACTATCAAATACACTTGTAAATATATTGGTTAATTTATCTGATACTGCTGTAATTGTATTAAATATTGGGGTTACTCTTTCAATCTTTTCTTCAACATCTTCCACTACTTTTAAAACCTTATCTATAGTAATTATAAGTTTTATTCCTAAAACTATACCTACTATAATAATTATTATTAACAGAAAATAAATAATTATAGGTAAAAATTGTGATAAGAATTCCATTTAATTACCCCTCCTCTCTTTCTTCATACATTGAATCAATTAATTCAAATAAATCACTATCTAAAGTATCATCTAAATTTTCAGCAGTTTTTTCTTCTTTTTTAGGTGTTTCAATTTTTTCAAGTTCTTCTTCAATCGCATCTAAATTATTTGTTTTAGGTAATTCTAATGTATCTTCTAAAGGAATCTCTTCAGATGCACTTTCTAATAAATCATCAATTGTTTTATAATCATCTTTATTATTTACTTCACTATCTTTTTCTTCAAAGAAAGTAACAACTGGTTCATCAATAGGTTCTAAAACTTCTTCTTTCTCTTCCTTTTTCTTTTCTACAGGTTTTTCTTCAATTTCTATTTTTTTCGCTACTTCACTAACAACTACTTTTTCTTCTCTTGGCATTTCAAAGGCTTTTTTTCTAACTTCTTCTATATCTATAGTTGTATCACTTCGATTAACAATATCTTCGGCCTTATAATCTTGATTTAAAATACCATAAACAGGAGAAATAATTGGTGATGGTTTAAACTTTTTCTTTTCGGTAACTTCTTTATAATCTTTAGTTTCTCTTATTTCTCTTTCATAACGATTATAGTCATTTCTTTTTTCTGTAGTCTTTTTTCTTTCATAATCTAAGACATTGGTATTTGGTCTTGATTTAGCCATATTAGCCATACTAGTATCAAATTCTTCTTCATCAAAATCCGGAAATTTAAATGAATTGTCCGTTTTAAATAAATCTCTTTCACTAGGAGTTACTACTTCTTCTTTTTTAACTTCTTTCTTCTCAGCTTCTTCATCATAAGGTTTCGCAAAAATTTGCACTGGTTCACCTTCATCTTTTAAAGCACTTGTATCTTCTTTAGGTGGGGCAAATCTAACTGGCTCTTCCTTTTTCTCTCGCGTTATTTTAACCGGTTCAGTATAATCTTCTTCCTCTTCAAATAAAATATCTTTAATTTTTTTAACTAAACTCATTAGTTTAACCTCCTAATTAATGTAATCTGTATCTTTTACGACATCAGCATTATTATCATCTCTTGATTCTTCAAAATAATCTAAGATATCTGAATTTTCTACTTTTGATTCAAAGATATCAAATCTTTCTTCGGAATAATCTAAATTATCTTCACTTAAGAGACTTTTGATAGCATTATCATTGTATTTTATGCTTTGTAAAATACTTATGGCATTAATAAGTGCATTATTTAGTAACTCACTATCTACCATTACTTCTATTTTAGCATAATTATACATAATTTCAACTAGATATTGATTATTTTCTTGTAATTTAATCTGTAAATAACCATCTTTATTATCATACTTAAAACTGTCACTAAAATAAGCTGTAGTGTCTTTTGTAAAGGTAAATGGACTTTTGGCATCATAACTAATTAAATCGATATATAAATAATATTTTTGACTTTCACTTGCTAATATAGCATAATTACTACCGGCACTTATCACATAAATTCCTTTAGGACTATAAAAAGAATAACCATTTCTTAAAGTATTAACTTCTTTTGGAGCATTATTAAAATTATTTAAGATATCACTAATACTTAAATCTTTAACTTTAACACAACCACTTAAGGTAAGTATACCTAAAATTAATAATAAGATTTTTTTTATCTTCATAACTATCTCCAATATAATTATAACACGATTATTTAATCGCTTTCAAATATTTTATTTTAATTCCTTCCTTACTAAATTTTTCTTCATATTCGGTCATAATGTTAGGTATATCTTCTTTTTGTAAATCATAACTAATCTCATCAATCTCATAACCATATTCTCTTAGGGAATCTAGGCTATAACTAAATAAATCATCATTATCAGTTTTCATAATAATAAGACATTTATCTTTAAAAAAATTATCATATAACTTTAAAAAATCAGGAGAGGTTAATCTTCTTTTAGCATGTCTTTTTTTAGGCCATGGATCAGAAAAATTAAGATAGATAACACTTACTTTCTTCTTAAGTAGTTCTTCTAAATCTTTAACATCACTAATAATAACTTTTAAATTAGGTAAATTATAATCTAACATTTTTTTAATAGCTACCGCCGCCACACTTGAATATTTTTCGACCCCAATATAATTGATATCTGGATTATTTAAAGCTTTATTTAAAATAAAATTACCCTTACCCATCCCAATTTCTACTTCAATAGGATTATTATTATCAAAGTCAATTGCATCTTTAATTAAAAAAGGACAATTACTTAAAACTTCATCTTTATATTTTGGATTTCGCATGCGCATAACTAAAACACTTCCTTAAAATTAACATATAATGTTGGTAGGAGGAATAAAAAATGCGTAAAAGTCGAAATTCATTTTTTCAAGAAAGTAGTTTTCAAGCCTACAATCCCAACATCAATATGAACCCAAATATGACACCTGGTATGAATGCTAATGGTGCCCCTTTTGAAACGAGCGCTAGTAACTATTTTTACCAAGGTCCTGTTCCTAATAATTATACCACAAATTCAAGTAATACCGATATAGAAAGTCGTTTCGCGAAAATCGAAAGACAATTAAATAGAATGGAATATCGTTTAAATAAATTAGAAAATAATGCGAATGTCTTAACAAATGATGATTTTGACACTAGTAATTCAAATATGTATATGTTATAAACTCTTTATTAAGGAGTTTTTTTTAATTTAAAATCATCTTAATGTCAAATATTTGTCAAAATAGTATTTTACTTCATCTTCTTATATTTTTTTTATGGTACAATTTAATTAGAAAAACATTTGAGGAGGTGAGTTATACTTGAAAACAAATAAAAATATTGATGATGGCATTATCGAAATTATGCTTGGTAGTGTACTTATTGCTGTTAATAACTTTAGTAACGGAACTTTAATAGAAAGAATATTTGTATCTCTAGGATTTATTATTTTTAATATCGGTATTTTTAGAACTATGTTGAAATACAAAGCCGATAATAAAAAAGGTATGATGATATTTTTAATTATTATGAATGTAGTTTCTATTTTAGTATTTATAGGTTTATTATATAACACATTCTTTTTATAGTTATATGACTCGTTTATACGAGTTTTTTTAATGATAAATTATCATTGCACTAAAACAATATAGTTGTTCTTCACCATTAATCCCAATTGCCACTTGATATTTAATATCGATAATATCAATATCTTTACTTAAAAATTCATTAACACTATTTTCTAAATCTTTTTCACATTCTTCATCAATTACTTTAACTTTCATGTTATCACCCTTTTAAATATAGCAAAAATCTAAAAAATATTTTGTCAAAAAAATTGAAAAAAATAAAGTAGAGATTTTTATTCCCTACCTTATCATTTTTTGCTTAACAAAAAATTACCTATTATTCTTAAAATTTTTTTAATTATTCTCCAAAGTCAGTAACAATATCACAAGCTGTTAATGTATTAGTTAGAGTTAAAGTTAAATCTTTACCTGCTAAATAATTTTGAGGATTAATAGTATTTTTAATTCCTAAAGCAGCTTCAAATTTTGCAGTAATTGTTTCAGTTTCTGCTATTTCACTTGAACTAGTAAGTTCATAAGTTACAGTAACATTTCTTCCATCTGCAGTTGATAATACTGATAATAAATCTATATCTTCACTATCAGCTGTACCATCAAACTTAATGTTCTTAACTTTTTCATCATTAGTACTACTTTTTCTTAACTTAATAATACCATCATCTACAACAACTTTTTGGTCTTCATCTATTTTTGGTTCAGGATTATCTTGATTTTGAACATAAGTTGCTAAAGCACCAGTACCTTTAATATTTAAAGTAGATGTACATTTGTAATTAGCACTTTTTCTTGAAATTTTACTAATTTCTAAAGTTGAAATTTCATAATATGAACTTTCTTCAGTTTCAGACTTATTACTTTCATTATTATTTACTGTAGTTGTTGCCCAGTAAGATTTTCCAGCATCTCCAGCATTTGCTTTGGACATATCAGCGGCAGTTAAATACATATATAAATTTGCTGTACCACCTTTTAAAGTTGCTAGACCAACATCATCAGTACTTTCAACTTGACCTTGAAAATCTGTTTTTGTTGAGCCACCAGTACCACTTACTATTGAAAAATATGCAAATGTAGCTCCTACTACTGCAACAAGTAAAGTTGCGACTGCTATTACTGTTAAAAGCATTGTGTTTTTCTTATCCACTTTTTACCTATCTCCTTCCTAGTTTAAATTATAAATTACCCCCCCCCGATTGTCAATAAATTTTTCACAATTTTTTAAACTTTACAAAATTTGCTTTTTTTCTTGCCCACAAAATGGTATAATTTTCTAAAAGGTGGTTGCAATGCAAGACAAGATTTTTATATTTGGTCACAAAAATCCCGATACTGATAGTGTGTGTAGTGCGATTAGTTTATCTTATTTATATAATTATTTAGGTAATAATACCGAAGCAAGAATTTTATCTAACATTAATGAAGAAACCAAGTATGTTTTAAAAAAGTTTAAAGTTCCGGTACCGGAAGTATTAGATGATGTTAAATTACAAATTAAAGATATTAATTATCATAAAGGTTTTAAAATAGATAGTAAATCATCTGTTTATAATGCTTTTTTTGAAATGCAAAAAGATAATATGAGTACCATACCGGTTATTGATGAAAAAGATAATTTTATCGGGGCCTTTGCTATGAAAGATATTGCAAAAAATGAAATTCTTGGGGATACAAAAAATTTAAAAACTAGTTATGACCATATTTTAGAGGTCATTGATGGCGAAGAAGTATTAAGGTTTAATGATGAAATTGAAGGCGAAATAACCAATGTCAATATAAGAAGTACCACTTTTCATGAAGATAATCACTTAAATAAAAACTCTATTTTAATCGTGGGTGATAGACATTCAATTATCGAAGAAGCGGTTAATAGTAAAGTTAAATTAATTATTGTTACTTATGATAAAAAGGTAAAAGAGGAACATTTAGAAATTGCTAAAAAGAATAAGGTTAATATTATTTATACCAAAAAAGATACTTATGATACCTTAACTACTTTAAGTTTTGCCAATTACATTACTAATTATGAATTTGCGACTGAACTTGTCTGTGTTAAAGAAGATACTGATGTAACTGACTTTAATGATTTAGTTAATAAATCAAGACATAGTTATTATCCTGTTATCGATAATCAAAATAAATGTTTAGGTTTAATTAAATTATCTGATTTACGAGATAATCACCCCAAAAAAGTTATGCTCGTGGATCATAATGAAATTACCCAAAGTATTTACGGGTTGGAAGAAGCAGAAATTGTGGGCATCGTTGACCATCATAAATTAGGAACTTTAGGTACTAACAAACCAATTAATTTTCGGAATATGACGGTCGGCAGTACTTGTACTATTGTCTATGAATTATATAAAGAAAATAAAGTTAAAATTTCTTATCATATTGGGGCTTTACTTCTATCTGGTATACTTTCCGATACTCTACTTCTTAAAAGTCCCACAACTACCAAAACTGATGAAAAAGTTGTCGATGATTTAGTTAAATTAACAGGTCTTGATGCTGAGAAACTCGCGATGGAAATGTTTAAAGCCAATGATGTAATTAAATCTAAATCTTTAAAAGAAATAGTTTATATGGATTTTAAAGCATTTAACATTGATAAGAAAGTAATTGGTATTGGCCAAGTAACTACCTTAAGTAGTAAAGCCATATTAAAACAAAAGGCCAGTTATATAAGATTTTTAAATCGAGAAAGCGCTAATAAAGGTTACGATATTATGTTATTTGTAATTACGGATATCTTTAAAAATGGTTCATATTTATTATTTAATGAAAGTGGACATGAAACTTTAAGAATGATATTTAATGACAAATTAGAACAAGGCGATTTTATTAAAGATTTAATTAGTAGGAAAAAGCAAGTTGTGCCAATGATTATGGATATCATCAAATAAATTAAACAATCGAAAAAGGAATAACTACAAATGAGCTATTCCTTTTTCTTAAAGTGTGAGTTAGGTTAGGTAATTTTATAATTCCTAACAATTTAATCATAAAGGTTAATTATGATATTTTTGTGTTATTTTTGAGAAAATTTAATTTTTATTAATAATGAAATAGAATGTTGAACCTTTACCAACTTCACTATTAACGCCATATTTGAAATTATGTTTCGATAAAATTTCTTTAACAATCGATAAACCAAGGCCAGTACTTACCACACTCCTGGTATGATTCTTTTCATTCTTATAATATTTATCCCATATATATGGTATTTCTTCTTTTTTAATACCTTTACCAGTATCAGATACTTCTACTAAATAACCAAGTTCTACTTCTTTTAAGATAATTTTAACTACTTTATCTTTGCCAGTATAGTTAATCGCATTATTTAAAAGATTATAAATAACTTGATTTATTTTATCTTTATCCGCCGTTACTAAACATTTTTTAGGTAAATCTAAAATAAAATTATAACTTTCTAAAGATTCCATAACGGAATATCTTTTGATAATCTTTTTAATTTCTTTAACTAAATCATATTCGACATAATTATAATTATAAACATTATTTTGGACTTTAGATAATTCTAAAACATCATTAACTAAAGTTGTTAATCGGTCAGATTCTTCCATAATAATATCTAGGTGTTCATTCATTTTATCTTGATCTTTATAAGAAATATCTTTAATCATTTCGGCATAAGCTTTAATCATTGTCAATGGAGTTTTTAAATCGTGAGAAACATTAGCAATTAGATCTCTTTTTACTTCATCATTTTTCTTGAGTTCTTTTTGGACATCTTCCAAAGTTTCACTTAATTCATCTATTTCATTGACGCCATTTTTTGGGAAAGTTATATCTTCACCCATGCCTAATTTTTTAACCTTGGTATTAATCTCCCTAATTGGTTTAGTTACCTTATTAGCAATATAAAATGAAATAAATATCGAACATAAAATTATTAAAACAATAAAATAGACTATTTGACTTTTAAAAAGTTTAACATAACGATTTATATTTTGTAAATTAGTATAAATAAAAACATTTTTATTCCCAGATTTAAAAGCATATAATAAACCTTTAGTATTAGTTTCTTTATTGAATATTTTATAATAATCACTTAATTCGCCACTAGTTAAATAACTTTTAATTTTATCATCAACAACTTTATTATTTTTATTTAAAAGACACCCATTTTGCATTGTATTAAAATTATAATCGACCCCATGTTCATTGATAACTTTAATACATACTTCATTTTCATAGGCTAAATTTTCCGATAAAACATAAATATCTTCCTTACTAGTATTTAATTCTCTAACTATTTCATTAACTTTTTCTAACTTATAACTCTTATAATAAGAATTGAATACTACTACTTCACAAATCCAAATAATTAAAATAATACCAATATTAAAAAATAATATCGATACTAAAGTTTTAAATTCAATTCCTCTACACTTCTTCTTTATATTCAATTTTATATCCCATTCCTCTAACCGTTTTAATTAAATCACGATATTTACCTAAGTGGGCTCTTAAGGTTTTAATATGCGTATCAACAGTCCTGTCATCACCATAAAAATCATAACCCCAAATATTAGATAATAAATTTTCCCTCGATAAAGCAATATTTTTATTTTCAATTAAATATTTTAATAAGTCATATTCTTTCGGTGTTAAAGTGATTAACTTGCCATCAATATATACTTCGTGAGCTAAATCATCTATTTTAATACCCTCTAACTCAATTAAATCTTCTTTAGCATTTCTTCTCGTAATGGCTTTAACTCTGGCCACTAATTCTTTAGGACTAAAGGGTTTTGTCACATAATCATCAATGCCTAAATCAAACCCAATTAATTTATCATATTCTTCACTTCTAGCCGATAACATAATAAATGGAATATTTTTAATCTTTTTAATTTCTTTACAAGCCGTATAGCCATCCATCTTAGGCATCATTATATCCATAATAACTAAATCAATCGGATATTTATTCACAATATCAATGGCGGCATTACCATCTTCCGCTTCATAAACTTGCATTTTTTCTAAAGTTAAGTATTCTTTTATAACATTCCGAATTAATTTCTCATCATCAACAACTAAAATATTCAAAATTATCACCTACTTCCTTTATAGTATAACAGAATTGTGAAATGTAAATGAAAAAATACAGTAATTAAACTGCATTTTTAATTAGCATCATTTAACTCGGCTTCACTTCGTTTGCGTTCATTAAATAAATCATAACTAACGATAGCGTTTCCAACCTCTAAAGTTTTCTCAGCATATTCCAAGTTATCATTAATATAATCAATATCTAATGGATCATCTTTTAACACTTTGTATTCCCCAGTTGAATTGTTGTAATAAACTTTTTCCGTTAAATAATTACCCGTTGGGAAGATAACAATATTATTTTTCTTAATATTAAATATATCATGACCTAAAACATAAGGATTATCAATACCTAACATATTAAATAAAGTTGGAGCGGCATCATACATACCCATGATTGTTTTAACTTCCCCATGAAGTTTTTTCGAAAGTTCTTTATTTTTAGTCCACATAATAAGTGGCGTTTTCTTATTTAATTGATGGTCATAACTATCATAAGGAACATAACTTGGATCAAGTTCATCTTTTAATTC
>CANQHT010000038.1 GCA_947623705.1 uncultured Bacilli bacterium | reverse complement strand
CGATTATTTTCGGTATCAATATTATCAACTTTACCCATCATACCTTTGAATGGTCCATCAACAATACTAACACTATCACCAACTTTTAAGTCATCTTCAACATTAACTCGACTCATACCCATATTAACTAAAATACGATCAATTTCTTGAGGAAGTAATGGAGTTGGTTTAGCACCCTTACCACTTGAACCAATAAATCCTGTAACACCAGGGGTATTTCTTACGATATACCAAGCTTCATCAGACATAATCATTTCCACTAAAATATAACCCGGGAACATCTTTTTAATTTTTTCTTTTTTAACACCATCTTTAACTTCAACTTCTTTAGTTTCAGGTATAACAATTCTAAAAATGTAATCTTGCATTCCCATAGATTCTATTTTAGCTTCTAATTTTTCTTTTACTTTACTTTCATGTCCTGAATAAGTATTAACTACATACCACAATTTTTCCATCTTAAAGCCCCTTTACAAATGCCATAATTAAATTTAATAATTCAAAGAAAGCAACAAAAATTATACAAAATACAACTGTAGCAATTGTATATTTAACAATTTCCTTACCTTCTGGCCATTTTACTAATTTTAATTCTTTTTTTATACTTTTAAAATATCCTTCTTTTTTAACTTTTTCTTCTTTTTTGTTAGTTTTAACTTTTTTGTCTTTAACATTTTTGACATCTTTTTTTGCTTCTTTAGTCTTCTTTTCTTTAACCATTTTAACCTCCAAATTTTTTCTAAATTAAAAAACACTTTCGTGTTCATTAATAATATAGCATAAATGATTAGGATATGCAAGTTATTTTTGAATGATTTTATTTAGATAACTTATTATATATAGAAATTAAAATATTATCATATTTATATTGCAGAGATTTAAGATAATATTTCTTTTGAATATTACTTAATACTGATAATCCGTTATATTCTGAAGGTATTTCATTAAATATATTTATTATTTTAGACATATCAATTTTAGGTACTATTCTTAATAAAGCCACATTACATTCTTTATTTTCCATACTTTCAATATATTTTAAAGGATTTATTTGTTTACCATTTAATTTATATATAGATAATTCACTATCATAAACTGATTGTTTAAACTTAAATTCATCTTCATATATTGAATTTAATTTATCATCACTTGATTTATTATAAAATGCTGCACCATTATCATAAACTGGTGCTAATCTTAATTCATTTGTATCTTTATTTAAAATTAATCCCCAATTTCCTTCATTTCGGTCATTATTTCCAATCAAGGCATCTATTACAAACATATCCCAAAATCTATTCTTTAATTCAGAATTATTTTTAAAATAAGGATTTTCTTCCATCATAACTAATACTTCTTCTAAATCATGATTAGAATCAATATTAGAACTAGAAGATAAATGTTCAATTGCTCTTTCAACATTTTCATCATATTCATTTTTAATCATATTATAATCAATGATTATTTCATTACTATTTAGAAAATCTTTACAAGCGACAACTAATTTTCCATTAGCAACACCTAGTTTAGTTTTATGAGTTTCTAAACCAATTGATTCATAAATGTGAGAACCAAGATATTCTGATAATGGGGTGGTACTATAAGAAATTCCTTGAACATCCATACTTTTTGTACTTTTGGGATATTTTAAAAACCATCTTTCATTATTAAGAATGATTCCTCTTTTACTACCACCATGACCACCATAACTAATACCACTGGCACTTAAGCCATCAAAATTTTCTATATTAATCATATATTCCTCCATACTTTTTTAATAAAGTTTTATAATCATATTCTGTAATTCGCCCATTGCTTAAATATGCTTTAGCATTAATATCTAATAAAGGAAATTTCATATCATAGTTAAACCAATCCCCATCTTTATCAAATTTTTCTAACTCGTGAATTATTTCAATTAAATCATTTGGTAAATGGGAATAATCATAATTGATATTATAATCATAAAGTGGTTTATCAGTTTTGAAAGGATCTTTCTTCTTTTCCATAACCTATCTCCTTATTCTACTATTTAATTGTACCAAATTTTTATTGAAAAGTATATTTTAACTGTTTTTATTTTTAATATTCTTACTATTTTGGCGGAGCCGACAAAATAATAAAATTTATTTTATCTCACATAAATTACTAACTGCTACCATTACGGCTAGTTTACCTTGTTCATAAGTAAGACTTCCTTGCATATAAGCAATATATGGACTTCTTAAAGGACCATCACAAGATAGTTCAATAGATGAGCCTTGGGTAAATGAACCAGAGGCCATAATTATTTTATCATCATAACCGGGCATATCGGTTGGAACAGGAACAGCATTACTATCGATAGCAGCAGAGGCTTGAATACCTTCACAAAATTTAATTAATTTATCAGGACTACCAAAAACAACATTTTGAACAATATCACATCTTTTTGCATTATACTTTGGTTCAACTTGATAACCTAATTTTTCTAAGACTAAACTCATTAATATCGCGGTTTTTAAACTATTTGCGACTACACTTGGAGCATGATATAACCCCATTAATATTTCTTTATTCATACCTAAAGAAGGCCCAACTTCTTTTCCTTCACCCGGTACAGTTAATCTTTCCGAAGTTAAATCAACTAACTCTTTTTTACCCGCAATATAAGCTCCATTGGAAGCAATTCCGCCACCTAGGTTTTTAATTAGAGAACCAACAATAATATCGGCACCTACTTCTAAAGGAGTTTTATCTTCCACAAATTCGGTATAACAATTGTCTACCATAATTATTACATCTTTATCAACACTGCGAATTTCCGCAATAACTTTTTGGATTTTTAAAATATCAATACTCTTTCTCGTCGAATAGCCTTTGCTTCTTTGAATTTCAATTAATTTTATTTTTTTGCTTTTTAAAGTTTCTTTTATTTTAGCATAATCAAAATCATCATCTACTAAATCGATTTGTTCATAATTAATACCAAAAGATTTTAAAGAACTAGAATTTTCTTTAATCCCAATAACTTCGTGTAAGGTGTCATATGGAAGACCCGTTATACTTAACATAGTATCATTTGGCCGAAGTAACCCAAATAACGCCACTGTTAAAGCATGGGTACCAGAAATAAATTGACTTCTAACTAAAGCGGATTCGGCTCCTAAAACTTTCGCAAAAACTTTTTCTATTTTATCTCTTCCTATATCATTATAACCATAACCTGTTGAAGAAGAAAAATCACTTTCCCCCACATTTTCTTCTTTAAAAGCCTTTAATACTTTGACCATATTTACAAATGCTAAATCATCAATTTCTTTATATATACTAGTTAATTCTTTTTCACAATTTAAAACTAAATCATAAATATCTTTTTTAATCTTAAAATATTCTAACTCACTTTTCAAAGTTATCACCTAATTTCACAATTTCGCCACTTATTATATCATCATTAATAATTATTTCAATTATTTTTAAAGCCACTTCTTCTTTTGTTAATAATTTATCTTGGCCAATTCTTTTAAGTTCACTTTTTAAAAATTCTTGGTCCATTTTTCTAACACTTTCGGTATCGACATAATTCGGAGCCAAAGCACACACTTTTAAAAAGGGAAGTCTTTGAGCCATAATCTTCGTTAAAGTTTCCACTCCCGCTTTAGATGAGGCATAATCTACTTCATAAACATTATAAGTAGTTGATGCATCAGTTGAAGACATATTCACAATTACTCCCCTATCCATTATTAAAGAAGCATACTTATTAATTAAAAAAGTACCTCCTAAATTAACCTCGATAACCCGCATAAATTCATCTTTACTTTTATCATAAATATCATTGTCCATAGTTAAAGCCGCACAATTAACGACCACATCTAACTTTTCATGTTTATCTTTAATATAATCAAATAATTCTTTAACTTCTTTTTCGCTTGTTATATCACATTTATAAGTATCATATAACTCATCTATTTTATTATTATTAAAGGTACCAATTACAGTAGCCCCATAATCATTTAAAATACTAGCTAAAGTACCCCCAATATCTGATGATGCGCCCACAATTAAAACAACTAATCCTGCAAAATCCATTATCTCACCTTATTATCTTTATTAAATTTTAAAATATTTTTAAATTCAGCTTCACTTACTAAAGCATTATCAACACTAAATTTTAAATTATCAAAACCGGCACTGTAATCTAAAGTAATATACCGATAATCATTTGGTAAATATAAACTTACAAGATTTAATTCTCTATTAATCGCCATTTTTAAATTAGTACTTTCATCTTTAATATTAATAACAGCAAAAGTATTTTCAAATATTAAATTACTATATTCATCTCTTACTTTATCTAAGTGTTTTAAGATAAAAATAATTGTTTCTAAATCAGTTAAATCATAGAAATGTTTATCTAAAGCCGCATCATGAATAGATAATTTAGCATAATAATCTTTTTTAAAAATAATTTTAACAGGTATGCTGTATTTTTCTGCTAAAGCATCGGCTTCGCTTTTATCAAGTTCGGTATAGGGCTCAAATAAAATAACCCCTTTAAAAGTTGTTTTTTTAGCATCTAAAGTGATATCACTATAAATATTTTTATAAGTTTCTAAAATGAAGTCCCCATTATTTTTGACATTTTCTTTAACTAAATCTATTTCAATTTGTTCAGGAAACTTAAAAGCATTAACATAGGTTTTATGAAAAACTTTTGAGCCTGATGATGTTATCGATGATAAAAAATAATCAGGATATTCATTATTTTTAGTAGTAATGGCATGAGTATCTTTACTACTAATAGCCAGAATATTTTCCGGATTAATATCACACACTAAAGCATAATTAACTCGATTAAAGGTACCCATATGTTTACTTGTAATAAGAGATGCCGAAATTATTTCCTTTTTTGTCTTATCATAAGTTTCACTTTGCTTAGTTGGCACTGTTACAACAAATTTAAAATTATCGCCATTAGTAAAATCGTCAAAGTTAGTTATCTCTTGCATCCAAACCCGACTAAAGAAAGGTTTTAAAGTCATATTAAGATTTACTAATTCTTGATAATTTTTAATTCCTTCTTTTTTTAAAGTTAGTTCAATTCTCTTTATTTGACCAAATTCTTCTTTACTAAAAGCATACCGATATTCTTTTAATAAAGTATTAATACTTAAAATTATTTCATTTAATATTTCTTCTTTGTTCATCTAATTCACTCATTTCTATTAACATTCTGGCATAACGATTATTTTGAATATATTTAGTAAATTCAATTAAAGACTTGGATATTTTTAAACATAATTTATCCGGATTAAAATTAATAACCTTGATGCGAATTAAATCTAGAATATCGGCATCTCTTAAAATTTTTAAAAGCAAAGTATAATTAGCACACGGTTCTAAATTATATTTAATAAAGGGTAAATAATCATAAGGAGATTTATTATGGCCATAGACTAAAGCTTGGACTAAATTTAAATTTTCCCTATTTTGATAAAATTCTTGTTTAATTAATACATCGGGAACTAAAGATGCTCCAACAATATTATGATAATAATCATAGACATCATCAATTCGCCCAATATCGTGTAATAATGCGGCATCAGTTAAAATCTTTTTTAAATTAGGATCTATATTATAATACTCGGCCATTGTTAAAGATAAAAGAGCCACATTACAAAAATGAATTAAATTATGTTTATTAAACTCGGGAAAAACATACTTATCTATTAAAGATAAATTATGCGTTAAAAAAGGCAATATATCTCTTTCATTAATATATTTTAAAACATCACTAACTTCAAAGTTTTCCACAATTTTATCCATAACTTCGTCCTTCAATAACATTATAGAATATTTGATTTTTATAGTCAAATTTTAAAAATAATTTTATAGAGTAAATCACCACTAAAGATAAGGGTAATAATGGCTAAAATAGTTTTAAGATAATTTTTATTAACTTTTTCAATTATTTTTAATACTAAAGGATATAAGACATAAGTAACAAGGAGTCCTCCTATACCAAAACAAAAGGCACTTAAAAAGCAGACATAACCATTAATGTTTAAAAAGTAACCAGTATAATCCCAAAGTCGCATTTTTAAAAATTTTAATAAACAATACCCAGATAAGCCTTCTAAAACTCCCGTTAGAAAAAATGATAAGAAGAAAATTACTAAAGGTTTATGATGAAATTTATATAATAGAAGGATAAGTAAAGAACCTAGACCATAAATGGGTAACCAAGGGCCTTTTAAAAAACCATGACTAAAGAATTTACCTTGATATATAAAATTTAAAATTAATTCATAAAAATAACCAATGATACTAGAAATATAAAATACTAAACCAATTTTAATAATTAAATTATCCTTCATATTAATCACATTAATAGTATGAGTAAAAAAGATTTATTTAAATAACCAAATATTTCTAAATCAATAAAGTATTTTTAAGAATATTTAGGAAATACTATAAATAGAAAGGTTGGATATAATGAATAAAGAGTATAAAAAGGCTCCTGATGTTTTAACAACCAAAGATTTAGACTATTTAAAAGATATTTTTGGGTGGAATCATACGGCTTATAAAGTAAGTATGGATGCTTTAGAATTTATTAATGATAAGCAAGTAGCTAATATGTTTATGGAAGCGAGTAAAATATTTTATGATCATATGAAAACAGTTATCAGTATTTTAAAGGAGGAAAGTAACAATGAATAACAATAAAATAAGTAATCCTAAAAAAGAAGTACCTACTGGTCTTGCTTTAAATGATCAAGATTATATGACTATTTTACTTTGTAATTTTAAAGAATTAGAGAAAAATTTAACTGTGGCCTTAACCGAAGCTTCTAATCAAAAGTTGTATAAAGAACTTAAAAAAATGTTTGATTCTATAGCAAATACTCAAAGACTTGCTTATGAATTAATGTTTAATTATGGATGGTATAGTTTAGAAAAAGCTAAAGATACTAAAATTACAACTTTAGAAAATGAATTACAAACCCAATTAGATAACTTAAATTAAACCAAAAAAGCAAATAGGTTGAATTTCTATTTGCTTTTTAAGTATATGCTATATCACATGTAATTTTATAATCTTTTGTTGTACTAGCATTGCATGTATCTAGTATTCTACTTGATATAGGTGTAGTATTAAAAGTATCACAATTACAAGAAGAATTTGGACAAGAATTTACTACATCATAATATTTCCTTTCTCTTGTTCTTCTACAATATACCCTAGTATAATAGTTTCCTCCTTCATAAGCACAATTTTTTGTATATCCTTGTACTAACTCTTCGTTTGTACTTGTGTATTGACAACCATATACTCTAGTTCCCCAACAATTCCAAGCTGACCAATCAGTTAAATATGATTCTTGATGGGTTCCACAAGCATCTGCATTTTCACAAGACTTATGAGCATAACATGAATAGGTTTGTTCTAATTTTTTAGGCACAATTGGTACTGGACATTTGGCTGTATTTCCAGCATTATCTTTTATTTCTACATTTGATGTAGTTTTTAAATTCTTAAAACCAAATTTTGGACTTGTACAACCACTTGTTATATCAGTACAATCTACATTACCAGTTACTCCACTCGTTGTTCCGACACTATCACTAAATTTATTTGGTGTTGGTCCACAATTTGGTGGTGTCCCATCTACTTTATAAGTCCTATCTGTACATTTTATGCCACTGCTATTTCCTGCTTTATCTATTACTTCCGCACATACTCTTTGAGCTGTTTTATTATCTCCTAATTGATTATTTGGATTTGTACTATTTGGATTACATGATGCTCCTGTTGTAACACAAGTTTTTAAACTTTCAACTCCACTTCCCGTATCATCACTACTTGTTTTAATTAATGCTTTTAAAAACCACTCAGCAGTTCCGGCTTGACTTTCTTTATCATCAAAAATTATTGTTGGTTTACTACCATCTACTTGATAAGTGGTACCTGTACAGCCGCTAGCTCCTTTTTGCCCTAATGAATCCTCTCCTTGATAACATAATTTTTGAGTTTTACTATCGGTTGGTAATGAAACTATTCCACTAGCACCAGTTAAAGTTTTATCTGGTGTGCAACTATTATTAGTGGTTATGCAATATTTAATATTTTGCATTCCTATTCCAATACCATCATCACCAGTTAAGGTTATTTTCATTTCTCTATACCAACTATTGGTATCACTATTCTTTTTCCCATCTGGCGTTGGAGTTACTGTTGGCCCCATTGTATCATAATTTATTATGACTTCGCTTCCTGGTGATGTACTTCCTCCAAAGTCTTTTGTATAGGCATATACTTTTTTATCCCCATTGGTAATTTCACCACTGGCTAATTTTTCAAAAAAATAATCTACTTCAATATGAGTGGCTTTATTATTTTCCATCCAATTACAATCTTCTTTACCTTTTTCAGTTATACAAAAGTATTGAATATCATCTTCTTTCCATCTTAATGTGGCTTTATTTTTTTCTAAATTAGTATATTTTTTACCATTATTAGTTTTTACTGGAGTGATATCAAAAAATTCTATATCTTCTGGTGCTGGATCATATTTAAAATACAAATAACAATAGGTTTCTTTTCTACTTTTAACTGTTGCTATTCTTGTTTCATTATTAAATGTTAATAATCCTTCCATTTCCGTGCCGGAACTATCAACACAACTACTCATTTCAATATTTAAAATATAACCAATTCCTGGCCAGGTGTTTTCTGGGTATTCGTTATATGTACCTAGATGGTCTTTATCTTCTAACATAATTGCATAGGATTTATTATCTCTTATAACTTTATTTTCTTTGGGTTTACTTAAATAACTTTGATATGCAAAAAAGATACTAACTACCTCTATTAGCATTAAACTTACTACTAAAAATATTTTTATTCGATCTTTTTTCATACCCTTCACTATTATAATTATATCTTATTTAAATTTTTTAAACAATAGAAAAAAGATATTAATATTTAATATCCTCTAATAAAGTATTTATTTCATCATCATAGTCATTAGTACCTGCAATAAAGATTAAAGTGTTTTTAACTCTTGATATAACAATATATTCTTCTTCAGATACTGCTACTATCTTAGTAAATACGGCTCCTTTTGTTTCTTTATTTTTAGAATCTGTTTTAATATAACTACCTATACTATCTTTATATTCTTTATAAGCTTTTTGAGCATCACTTTCACTAGCAAATTCATAATATTCTACTTTAAAAGGTACATCTTCTTTAGTAGCTACTAAATAAGCATCAGAGTCATATAAACCTTTCTCATCATCCACTACTGTATAACCTAAAGCTCCAAAATGTTCTTTAAATTCCTCGTGATCAACTAAATTATAAAATAATTCACATCCTGTTAGTAACACAACTGCAATAATAATTAATATTCCTAAAAGTATACTTTTATCTTTCATCTAAATCATCCCTTCCATATTTTTTTCGATAAAGCATTAATACTCTTTCTAATTCTTCTTTATTATCTAGCTTGGTAACACACTCTTTATTATTCCACAAAACTACTTTTCTTATACAAGTATCTAATTCATCTTTTTCATTAGCAAAAAATAAATATTTATTATCACCATCTTCTAAAGTATCAACAATAAGATAATCTTGACCATTTTCTAAGGTCATAACATTTACTTTCACCTACCACCACCTACCTCTTCAATAGCTTGATCTAAATCTTTAGCATGTTCATGATTAATATTAAATTCACGAGCTTCATAACTCTTTAATACTTTATCAATTAATTTTAATTGACCTTCCCCAAGGATAGCTAAAGGATCTTTAATACCACCTTTTATTAAACCACTATAGATATTAATTGTATCAACTTGTTCATAAAAGGAATTATCAGTATTTAAAGCACGAATTTTAATTAAATACTCTAAAAATACATTACAAGTATTTATTTTTTCATAACAACTTGTATCTTTATTTAACATTTCTTTTAAATAATTTAAAACCGCATCCATATGATATAATTTATCCGTATCATAACTTTCATAAGCATTAAACATACATATATCTATTAAATCGGGATAAAGATTACATAAATCAGCAATATCTTGAGCTACTCCTGCATCAACATCTACTCTTACTTCGCCATCTTTAGCATTATAGACAAAATTGGAATTTTGAATAACAATATTATCTTTATAAGAAGCATCATTTTGCATAGCAAAATATTTATTTAAATCATTACTTACTAAAGTATTAGTATCAGTTTTTCTTTTAGAACCAGCTAATCCAATGATTAAGGCCCCGGTTAAAATAAAAAATACTACTCTAGGAATACAATTCTTATTTTTTTCTTTAGGGGTAGTTCTTAAATGCGTATAAACTCTTTCTTCATCATCATTTAAATAACTTTTTTCTATATTTATTTGATTTTTAATCAATTGACTTATTTCATAGTCGGCCCCACCATGTAAAATAACTCTTTGTTCAGTTTTCGTTTTCAAAACTATATACATCGCTATTCCGGTGGCCATCTCATAAGTTAATTCAGGATATTTATCATGGAATTTACCATAAATATAAAAGGCTGCATCATCATAATAACGTTCAACTACTTTTTGTTCCGTTTCTTTACTAGGATATTCCATATATGCCATAATCAATTACCCTTTCTATTCTCACTATACTATTGTTTTATATTAAAGTCAAAGGAAGAAATTAAAAAAATGTCTAATTGACACTTTTTTTACTCTATATGCATTTTTTTCGTAACTATTTTACTTAATAGATAAGCAATAGTTAGCATACTCAAAATACTAATAATTCCCAAGTTTGACAGTTGTAAGTCAAAAATATACAATCAAGTGGCATAAAAACTTGTTTTTTTATGAAATTTTATCT
>CANQHT010000037.1 GCA_947623705.1 uncultured Bacilli bacterium | reverse complement strand
AATATGTGATATAATTAAAAAGTCGTTTGAATAAAATGACAATAAAAAGAGGAATTGATAATGAAAATAAATAAAGAATATAGGGAAATATGTGAAAATATTTTAAATGAAGAACATTTTATGTCGTTAAAAAATGATATTCATCACGGGACTAATCGTTATGATCATTCTAAAAGAGTGGCTCATCTAAGTTATTTATTAACTAAATTATTTAAAGGAAATGTTAAAAATGCTACTAGAGCGGGTTTATTACACGACTTTTTTAATGGTAATGCTAAAGATAGTGAAGAATTATCATATTTAAACCATCCCTTAGTTAGTGTGGAAAATGCTAAAAAATATTTTGATATATCTAAAGAAGAAGAGAATATTATTAAAAGTCATATGTATCATTATGCTTTAGTTAAAAAAGTAACCAATGTAAAAGGTAAAAATAAGGAAAATGTATTTAAACCGACAAGTAAAGAAGGAAAAATAGTTTGTTTGGCGGATTTACTGGTTTCAGCATATGAAGGTATTGTTTTTGAAGGACGATATGCCGCAGCTTTATATTTTGTTTTCTTGATTAATCTAATTCGTTATTAGATTAATCTTTTTTTTATTAATTTTTTAAGGTATAATAAACTTAAGAAAGGCCTAAAAAGGTGAAATTTATGGAAATACCAACACAC
This sequence comes from uncultured Bacilli bacterium, assembly GCA_947623705.1. Taxonomy (GTDB): domain Bacteria; phylum Bacillota_I; class Bacilli_A; order RF39; family UBA660; genus SIG200. The sequence goes on along the minus strand of CANQHT010000037.1, from coordinate 10,335 downwards.
GTGGCAATTATAATGGATGGAAATGGTCGTTGGGCTCAAGAAAGAGGATTAAAACGGAGTGAAGGACATAAAGAAGGTGGAAAAACTTTAGAAAAGTTACTTATGCATGCAAAAAAATGCGGTATTAAGTATTTATCGGTCTATGCTTTTTCTACTGATAACTTTAAAAGAAGTCAAGAAGAAGTCGATTATTTAATGAATTTACTAATATATTATTTTAAAACTAAATTACAAACTTTATGTAAAGATGATATTAAAGTAGTTTTTAGTGGCAGAAGAGAACCTTTAAAAGAAGAAGTTTTAAAAGAAATGGACAATATTACAGATAAAACAAAAGATAATAAGACTTGTCTTTTAAATATTTGCCTTAATTATGGAGCCCAAGAAGAAATAGTAGATGCATCCCTAAAAGTAGCGGAAGATATCGAAAATGGTACTTTAAAAAAAGAAGATTTAACGCGAGATAATTTTTATCGTTACTTATATCAAGATTTACCACCAATAGATTTATTAATTAGAACGGGTAAGGAACATAGGTTAAGTAATTTCATGCTATATCAAGCTTTTTATGCTGAAATATATTTTGTTGATACTTATTTTCCAGACTTTTTAGAAGATGACTTAGATAAGGCTTTAGCTTATTATGGTAATCGTGATCGTCGTTTTGGGCTGTAAAATAATTGCAAAATAAGATAAATTAATTTATAATTATAATTAGGAAGTGATTTAATGGATCGAAGAACTTTAGTAGAATTTGTTACTGCCTGGGTTTTAATTGTTTTAGCGAGTTTTATAATGGTAGTGCCTTTATTTTGGGTAGTCAATATTCGTTTAATATTTATAATCGTTATTTCTTTATATGGCGTTATTCATTTAGTTAAAAACTTTTTAATTTTAAGAAGTAAAGAATATTCCGGTTTTAGTACCGCGATTAGTAGTGTAGTTGTTTTAGCCTTATTATTTTTTATTGATATTAATGACCGGCCTTGGAATTTAGCTCTTATCTTATTTATTTGGATTATTCTTATGAGTTTAACAAAGCTTAAAGAAAGCGACTATTATCATGATAAAAAGAATAAATTATGGGAACTTAATTTAGTTAATTTAATTTTATTTATTTTAGCAGGTATTTTAACCACAATTAATTTATTTTGTGAAAATGATACGCAAATATTAGTCTTAGGTTTCTTCTTTCTAATTAATGGTATTTTAGATTTAATGGATCCTTTAGTAGCGTATATTAATGGGAAGAAAAAATAATCTTCCTTTTTTATTTTAGAAAGAGGGATAAGTGTGCGTAAGAGAAAGTTTAAGAAAAATGTCCGATATTTTATGATTATATTTTTATTAATTGGCTTAGGTATAGGTTTTTTATATGTAACTAAGAATTATGATTTAAAAGATAATAATGTAAATGAAAATAATCCTAGTAAAGAAGATGATAAAAATAAAGATAATGATACTGATGATAAAAGAAGTGCTAAAGTAACTTTAGTAGGGGATTTCCTTTTTGAACAACCTTTTTATGATAGTATCGATAAAGGTGATGATATCAATAATTATTTTAAAAATGTTAAGAAATATTTTTTAGATGATGATTTATCAATTGGTAATATGGAAGTAGTTATTGGAAATGATAGTTTAAAACCTAGTGGAGTGGGCTTTAATTTTTGTGCTCCCGAATATATTGGCGATTTAGTTAATACTTTAGATATAGAAGTTTTAAGTACGGCGAATAATCATACCTTTGATAGAGGGGTTGAGGGGATTAATTCCAGTGTTAATTATTTTAAGAATAAAACGAATATTATGACTGTGGGTACGCATTTAACAACTGCAACTGATGCTGATTTAAATAAATTAAATATTAAAGAAGTTAATGGGATTAAATTTGGCTTTTTCGCATATACTTATGGAACAAATCAAGTAGTACCAAAAGAATATCGGAAGTTTGTAAATTTATTTAAAGATCCGGATACGAAAACAATGACGGAAGAATATAAAGATAAAATAACAAAGGAGATAACCAGTTTAAGAAATGAAGTAGATGTCGTAGTAGCTATCGTCCATTGGGGTATTGAATTTACCCATTCCCCGAATAATGAACAAAAAGAAATGGCCGAGTTTTTAAATAATTTAGGAGTTGATATTATATTAGGCTCTCATTCCCATAGTATTGAACCGATTGAATGGATTGGCGATACTCATAAAACTTTAGTATATTATTCCCTAGGTAATTTTGTTTCTGCCGATGATGATGTAAGTAGAGCTGGCGAAGATTTTGATAATGCTTATCAAGTGGGTCTACTTTCTACTTTAAATGTTACTAAAGAGAATAATAAAATAACGATAGATGATATTAAAACGGAACCAATTATAAATTATTATGATAAAGATTTAAGAAACTTTGAATTAATTCCTTTTTCCGAATATAACTCTACTTATGAAATTAGTCATTATCGTTATCAATACAACTTTAATAGAAATTTTATTCAAAATATGTATAACCAAGTTATTTCAGAAGAATATCGTTAATTTTGGAATTTTTATCATTCCTCCTCATATATTTAATTAGATAAGAAAGGAATGTATTATGGAAATTTTAAAAGTATCTAGCAAGTCAAATCCGAGTAAAGTAGCGGGAGCAATTGCCAACATTTACCGGGAAAAAGGAACAGTGGAATTACAAACTATTGGTGCGGGTTCTCTAAATCAAGCGATTAAAGCTATTGCTATCTGTCGTGGATTTGTCGCCCCAACTGGAGATAATTTAGTAGTTATTCCAGCATTTAACGATATTACCATTAATGGTGAACAAAAAACAGCGATTAAATTAATCGTGGAAACTAAATAAGATAAAATAAAATTGACTAGGTAATACTAATCAATTTTTTAATGGTTAAAGATAAAGAAAATGATGTACAAGCAAGTTGCAACAATAGTACCTGCCACCAGTAAGAATAAAGTAAATCCGGCATTTGTATATTTTCTAATATCATCTAGTAGAGGTGTTTCATCAACTTTATAAAAACCATTAGGGTTAGTTAAAACTAACTTTTTACCATTACTTTTACCACTGGCCATTAAAGAATCATAATTATTTATTTTATCATTTATTAAAGCAAAGCCCGGTTTAGTTTGAAAATAAGCATCATAACTAATACTTATCGGCATCCCAAACATAGTATCTAAAAATTCATAGTTAGCATCACCACTAGTAAATGCTTCATGAATTTTTAAATAATTATCCATATAATGACTAATAAATGATCCTTCAAATTCGGTTAAAGTATCTTTATATAATAATTCTAACATATAGATAACTTGATATATTTCTTTAGGTTGCATTAAAAATAAATTAGGATTTATGCTACCTAAATTAACATTGATTAAAGGCATAGCGTAGTTTTCATTATTCAAATTTAAAGTAAGCATATTATTTTGGATACTAAAAAATTGTAAATTTTCATAAGAATTTTGTAAATTTTTCAAAATATCTTCATTACGCATTTCTAATCACCTATTATAATAATTCTAACAAACTAAATTAAAAAAAACAATAAGAAAACATTGTTTTTAAACCTAAATTATTGTATTATTTAAAAAGGGAGATGGGTTTATGAAACAAGAGCTTAATAAAGATTTCATTATTTGGCTTTCTCATAAAAAGGGGGAAGACGAAAAAATGCTCGATTTTCGTCTTAAATCTTTTGAGGCGTTTCAAAAACTAGAAAATCCGCATTTTGGACCTAAATTAGACCTTGATTTTACGAAAATAAATTATTATAAAAGTGATATGGATAAAGTTACAGATAAATGGGAAAATGTTAATACCGATATCAAGAATACTTTTGCCTCTTTAGGGGTAATTTCGGCGGAAGAAAATTATTTAGATGGGGTTTCTAATCAATATGAAAGTGAAGTAGTTTATCATAAGAATAAAACTAGTAAAGATATAATTTTTATGAGTACCGATGAGGCTTTAAAAAAATATCCCGAATTATTTTATAAATATTTTAATAATTTAGTTAAGTATGATGAAAATAAATATACCGCATTAAATGGGGCTTTATGGAGTGGAGGTTCATTTATTTATATTCCACCGCATACTACTTTAGATAGACCTTTGCAAAGTTATTTCCGCATCAATAGTGAATCTTTAGGCCAATTTGAAAGAACCATTATTATTGTTGATGATTATAGTAGTTTAGAATATATTGAAGGTTGTACGGCGACTAGTTATAGTAACTCATCTTTACATGCGGGGGTGGTGGAAATTTATGTCGGAAAACACGCGAGTTGCAGGTATTCCACCATTCAAAATTGGTCAACCGATGTGTATAATTTAGTAACAAAAAGAGCGATTGTCGATGATGATGGTCGGATGGAATGGATTGATGGGAATATTGGTTCTAAAGTTACGATGAAATATCCGAGTTGTATTTTAAAAGGCGATAACTCAAGAGGTAATAGTTTATCCATTGCTTATGCTAAAAAAGGACAATCTTTAGATGCCGGTGCCAAAATGATTCATTTAGGCAAAAATACTAAAAGTAATATTATCAGTAAAAGTATTGCGGAAAATGGAGGGGTAAGTAATTACCGCGGACTTGTTAAAATAACTAAGAATGCTTTAGGTAGTGAAGCCAAAGTTAAATGTGATACTTTAATATTAGATAATATCTCGAGTAGTAATACATATCCAACAAATGTTATAGAAAATGATACGAGTTCTTTAGAACATGAAGCGACCATTTCCAAGGTAAGTGAAGAAAAATTACATTATTTAATGAGCAAAGGCTTAACCGAAGATTGGGCTAAAGAATTATTAGTGATGGGCTTTATCGCTGATTTTAAAAAAGAACTACCAATGGAATATGCTGTAGAATTAAATCGTTTAATAAAAGATTAAAAGTTACCAAAGATATTATTTTGGTAATTTTTTTAAGTCATTTTTATATATAAAATTGGTAATATTTTTGTATCTATTTTGAAGAAATCTGCAGTTAGGTAAAAATCTTTTTTTATGATAATCTTTATCTTGAAAGGAGGTTTTATGTTGAACAATGTTATTTTAGTTGGTAGATTAACGCAAGATCCCGAAATAGTCGAAATTGAAAAAGATAAAAAAGTGACAACTGTCATTTTAGCCGTTAATCGTAATTTTAAAAATGCTGATGGTATTTATGAAACTGATTTTATTCGTTGTATTCTTTGGAATAGTGTTGCATCAACTACCACCGAATATTGTCGTGTTGGTGATGTCATTGGAGTTAAAGGTCGCTTACAAACTAGTAAGTATGAAGATGAAAATAAGAAAACCCATTATGTTACCGATGTTATCGCCGAAAGAGTTACATTCTTATCAACTAATAAGAAACAAGAAAAGAATGAAGATAGTAGTAGTGTTAAGGAAGGTGAATAAAAAACTTCCTTTTAATTTGGTTATATGAGAAGACTATGTTATAATTTATTTAACAAGCAAATACAAGGTTTAAAAACTCGTGTTTTTGTCAAAATGAAAGTTAAGGGAGTTTAAAATGTTAGTAAATGAATTAAGAAATGAATTAAAAAAGTATAATGCTGATGATTTAAGAAAAATAGTTGTGGAGTTATATAAAAGAATCCCAAAAGATAAAAAAGAAGATTATAACATTGATGAATATATAAAAAATATTAATATCAAAGATAAGAAAGAAAATAATAAAAAAAGTATCGATTTTGAATCTTTAAAAGCAGAAATAATTTATTTTTTAGAGTGTGTTGATAGTGGTTATTATCAAATGCCAAATAGAATAATTTCGAAAAAAGAACGCAGTAGTTGGCGTTTTAAAGTAAAAAGATATTATAAAGAATTAAATAAAATAACCCCTAATTCTAATAATGGTGGTTTAGCAACTTTCTTATTAATCGAATTATTTAAAAGATTAAGTTTAGGCACTAATAGTTTATTATTTACTAATTGGAATACTTTTAATGCCTTAGGAGTTAGTCAAAGTGATTATTATGATACTTTAGTTAAAAGAATCCTATTTAATAATTATTCTGAAGAAAATTTACAAAAATGTGTTGAATTATTAAGTGTTGAAAAAGATCCGGAAGAATTATCTTATGATATGTATGCAATATTTATTAATAATTTAAAAACTATTGGTATTAAAGAAATAGCCATAAAATTATTAAATAACGAAAAGGATAATTTAAAAGAGAATATGGATGAAACAAGTGATTATCATACCAAATATTATATAAAACAGTCTTTGAATAATATGGTAATGTGTATTACGGAAATTTACTTTAATTTACACGAAATAGATGCAGGAATATCTTATTTTCATAAAAATTATATTGAAAGTAATAAGGAAATATTGGAATATGTTTTATTAAATATGTTAGATGAAGCAGATTTACAAAATGAATGGTGTCTAGAATATGAAAAATATTTAAATCAATTAGATTATCGGGAATCTTTAAAAAGTCGTTATCAAGAATTAAAAAATAAAATGTCTTAATTTATAAATCATAAAAAATTAATCTTTCATTATAATTATATTAAGGTGAAGTTAATGATTAAACTTTTTAAATACTTAGGAATAACAGCTTTACTTTTATTTGGTTTTTATTATACTGAAAAGATGAGTAATATTGTGGTAAATAATAGTGCTCTTGTAAGTGAAATTAATGATAATTCTAAAGACTACAATGTTTCTGCGGTGAGTGCCATTATTGATGATGATTATATTATTCCCGGTTTAAATGGTTATGCCGTAAATGTCTTAAAAAGTTATAATAATATGCGTTTTTTAGATACTTTTAATTCTTATTATTTAGAATATGATAAAATACTACCTAATATATCTTTAGAAAATAATAAAGATAAAATTATTAAATATGGTAATGCTTTAAAGAAAAGTGTGGCTTTAATAGTCCAAGATAATATTGATGTAATTGATTATGCGAAAGAAAAAGAAATTAAAATAACAAGATTAGTGGATCATCATACTTATGATAGAAAAGAAGTCTATGAACAAATTAATAATGATTATGAAGAGTATAATAAAGTTGAGGCAATGTTAAATAATGCCAATGTTAATAAAAATATTTGTTACATAAATAATAATATTATTGATATATGCAAAGAAAAAAAGAAATATTTAGTAGAGAGTAGTTTAACTTTAAACAATTATAATTTAGCAAGTATTAAAGATAAGATTAAAAGTGGTTATATAATTTTAGTAAATAATAATGTCTCTTTAACAGATTTTAAAATATTAGTAAGACAGATATATTATCAAGATTTAGATATAGTTTATTTAAGTGAATTAATTACCGAAGAAAGAAATAATTAAATTCAAATTATTGGGAGTCAATAAAAGAGAATGTATTTAAAAATTATTGAATGATATTTAATTTTATGCTAGAATATCGCCTTAAGAGGTGATGTATATGTCTGGAAATATTCAAAAAATATATTATAGATTAGAAGTTTATAATAATTATGTAGATTTTCCAATAGGTACTGCAAATATTGATGATTTTGAAATAGAGAAATTATTATATAATCCTAATATTAGAATTAGAGATTTTAGTTTTATTTTAATTAGTAGGATTAAAGAATATAATGATGGTTATGAAAGTAAACCTTTAATAGCTATATATAATAAAAATACTTGGAAAGTTTATTCAAGGATTGAAAGACATTATTTTAGGACGGAAAGACATTGGTTTGATGGAGGTTTATTTGTTAAAACATTTTTTAGAGATAGGCACCAAATGATGGATATAAATGGGACAGTAAAAAAAATTCCTTGTAATACTCAAGAAGAAATAATAAATAAATTTAATGTTATTAGTAAAATATTAAATGAAAAAAGTAAAATAGAAAATAAAACGTTAGTGAGAAAAAACAATAAATTTATGTAGATAAAAAAATTATTAAAACTCAAAATGTTTTTGATTTGGTTATTTTATAAAACACGGCAATAAAAGAGACTAGACTTTAATCTCTTTTTTTGTTATAATTATCCCTAGAAAAAGAACTTTTAGAAAGAGTGATTAAATTGAGTAAAATTAAGATTTTTGGCTTGGGTGGCCTTGCTGAAAATGGCAAAAATTCCTATGTTATTGAAATTGATAATGATATTTTTGTCTTTGATTGTGGTTTAAAATATGCTAATTCGAATCTTTTAGGTATCGATTATATTATGCCAGATTTTAGTTATTTAGTTAAAAATAAGAAAAGAATTAAAGGTATTTTTATAACGCACGGTCATAGTGAAAATATGGGTAGTATTACGGATTTAGTAAAAGATTTACCTTTTATTAAGATTTATGCGACTAAATTTACCAAGTTTGTTTTAGAAGAATATGGGGTAAGTGATAAAAATATTGTAGAGATTAAACCGCATAAAAAATTAAATTTTGATAATAATATTTCCATATTTCCCATTTCTGTTTCTCATAGTATTCCTGATGCTGTTATGTATGTTATAAATTCGAAAGATGGAGCCATTTGCTATACCGGAGACTTTGTGATTGATCCAACGATGCTTGGTTCTTATGATATGGATTTAGGGAAGATTGCTTACGTTGGTAAACAAGGTGTTTTATGTTTATTATGTGAATCAAGTTTTTCGGAACGTCATGGCCATACTTCACCCCAACACCGTTTAGAAGAATATTTTAAAGATATTATTAAACATAATGAAAAAAGAATTTTATTTTCCCTATTACCATATCATTTATATACGATTACGGACATTTTTAATGCGGCGAGAAATACCCATCGGAAAATTGTTATCATGGGTAAAAAATTACAAAATGTGGTTAACTTTGCGATTAAAGAAAAGTATTTAGAGATAGAACCAAATATAATTGGTGATTTATCAAATATTAATGATGATAATGCGATTCTTTTAATTAGTGATGAGCGGACTAATCCATATGCCAATGTTAGTAAAATTCTTCATGGTTATGATAAATATATAACCCTAAAAAATACTGATACCATTGTTTTTGCGGAACCAAGATATGATAGTAATGAAAAAACTTTAGTAAAACTAGAAAATGAACTAGCTATGTTTGGTTGTAATATTGTGAATTTGCCTAGTGATAAAATTATTTTACATCATCCATCTAGTGAAGACTTAATGTTAATGATTAAACTTGTTCAACCAAAGTATTATATGCCAGTTAAGGGGGAATACCGGTATATGGTTAATAATGCTAATTTAGCGAGTCGTCTAGGTATAAAGGCTGAAAACATTATTTTAAAGCAAAATGGGGAGGTTGTAACTTTTGAAGATGGAAAATTAATTCAAAACTATGAAAAAGTTAAAGTCAATGATGTTTTAATTGATGGTATTTCCTCTGAAGATGTTGGGGAACTTGTTATTAAAGACCGCGAAATGTTATCGGAAAATGGTATTGTTTTAATAAGTGCTACCATATCTAAAAAAGATAAAGTCTTATTAGTGGGACCTGAAGTTACAACGAGAGGATTTATATATGTTAAAGATTCCGCTTATTTAATTAGTGAGATTAAAAAGATTTGTGAAGATATAATTATTAGAAATATTACGCCAAATTATGTTGATTATAATAAAATTAAAGTAGAAATTAGAGAAGAATTAAGTAATTATTTATATGAAGAAACTGAATGTAAACCAATGATTATTGCGGTTGTTCAAGAAGTATAAAATAATAAAAATCATCCATATTAAGTGTAGGGTGATATAATTGAAAAAGAATATGAGTGAAGAAGTAGAGTATTTGAATTACATTTATAAGAATGCGGAAATGGGTGTTGTCGGTATTGATGATGTCATTGTAAAAGCAAATGATGAAAAGTTTGAAAAACTACTCAAAAAAGAAAGAGAAGAATATTTAGAAATTGCAAGAGAAGCCGAAGATATTTTAAAAAAATATGGTAAGCAAAATGAAGAAGTTGGCACGATGGCTAAAATGAGTAGTAAAATGATGAGTGAAATGAAACTTCTTAAAGATAATTCTACCCAAACAATTGCTAAGATGATGATGGAAGGCACTAATAAAGGAATTATTGAAATAACGGAAAAAATTAATGCTTATAATAATACGGATGCCGAGATTGTTGTTTTAGCGGGTAAATTAAAATCTACTTTAGAAAAAAATATTGAAGAATTAAAGAAATTTTTATAGAAAATTATGAAAATAGTATAATATTTATTGACAATTTTGAATAATTTGTATTATACTATTGGAGTAATGCCCGATTAGCTCAGTCGGTAGAGCGCACGGCTGTTAACCGTTAGGTCGTAGGTTCGAGTCCTACATCGGGCGCCATTTAAAAATTAA
>CANQHT010000036.1 GCA_947623705.1 uncultured Bacilli bacterium | reverse complement strand
CAAAAGATGATGTTACTATTAATACTGTTAAGACTAATACTCCTAAAATAAGTGATATTTTATTTTGTTTATTCATAAGCAACTACTCCTTCTTTTATTATAAACAATAGATAAGCAAATATTCTTTATATATGCATTAAGTATATCATAAAAATCGTATTAATGTATATCATATATTTTGTAATATTTACTTACTTTACACATAATCGATATATTTTATCCTATCTAAATTAATTATAGGCAAAATATACCTATATGTCAATAGGTAAAATGTAACTAAGATATTATATAAATGGTGATTGTATGAATAGATTAAAAGAATTAAGAGAAGATAAAGACTTATATCAAAAAGATATTGCTAAGTATTTAAATGTTGATCAGTCAAATTATAGTAAATATGAATTAGAAAAAATAAATATTCCGGTATCAATACTTTTAAAATTATCAGATTATTATAATACTAGTATCGATTATCTACTTTATAAAACTGATAAAAGAGAACCATATCCAAAATCAATCGTAGAAAAAGAAAGTCACTAACGACTTTCTTTTATATTTGCATTAATTCATTTTCTTTTTCTTTAACTTTATCATCAACTATTTTATTATATTTGTTAATTAATTCTTGAACATCTTCTAAATATAATTTTTCTTCATCTTCTGGAAGTTCGGCTTTTTTAATTTTATCATTATCTTCCTGTCTTATGTTTCTTAAAGCAATCTTGGCTTCTTCTCCAATACTTTTAGCACTTTTAACATATTCTTTTCTTCGGTCCTCTGTAAGTTCGGGAATAGTTATAATAATCATTTCCCCATTATTACTTGGAGCAATACCTAAATTAGATTCATTAATCGCTTTTTCAATATTCTTTAAAGCACTTCTGTCAAATGGTTTAATAAATAATTGTCTTGCTTCTGGTACTGTTACATTACTAATCGCATTAAGGGGAGTCATTGTCCCATAATAATCTACCATAATTCCATTAAGCATCGCCGGATTTGCTCTTCCTGCTCTAATACTTAATAATCTACTATCTAAATTTTCTATTGCTTTAAGCATTTTTTCTTCCGTATTTAAGTCCATAATTTAACCTCCATTTCCCCAAAGACATTAACATCTTCTTCATTAGTCTTGGCCATATAATTCATAACTAATGCTCCATAAGTATTAATATATAAACTATATTTTAAATCATTTAATGTTTCCTCAACTAAAATTATACCATCTTTACCATCATCTTGCAATTTTTGTTTTAATTTATCAAGCATTTCATCTTTAGTAATATTATATAATTCTAATAAATCATCCTCTTCTAATAAAACACCTTTTTCTGTATCAAAGACATAAGATTTTAAATTATAGGCTGATATATTATAAAAACAGCTATATTTAAAATCATTAACTACTAAACTAGCATATTTAACAAAGTTATAATCATTATAATTACGATAAGTTAAAGTATAAATATTATCATTATTATAATTAATCGTTTCTTTATTAATATCTTCCGGTATATAAGTAATATTGGCTTTATAAACTTTTTCATTTTCATTATTTAAAGAATCACTTATATCATCATAACCTTTGATATTAATATGCACATCTTTTGTATATATTTCGGCACTTTCACTGATAGTTACTGCATTATCATAATAAATATAATCTTCATCTTCTTTGATTTTATAACTAACTATTTCTTCTTCATCTTCTTCTTTAAACATATCTTCACTTGAAACATACTTAGTTAAGACGAAACCACCTACTGCTAAAGAAAGAACTATAATTATAAATAAGACAAAACCAACTTTACTTTTTAAATTCTCTTCCATTAATTATCTCTCCTTTTAAAGATATTCATATAACGCTCTTTTAATGGCATCTTTCGTAATATTTATTTGATAATCGGTATAATAATCTTTTGGACTAATATTAAGTTTCATAATTGATGTATCATCGATATAAGCAATTATTTTACCTTTCTTAACTACTAATATCGTTGGGGCTTGAATATCTTTATGATTTTTATCAAATATCGGTACATAACCTTCTAATTTATTTAAGACAGTTTCATAAGTTCCATTATTCTCTTCTCGATCTCTTAAGAAATCATAATAATAGATTTTATCAATTTTTAATTCCTTTGCTACTTCATTTAAATATTTAGCGGTATAATTTGTCCAAATATTTTCGGGAAATCCAAATAAAACAATGCCACTTCGACCGGATAAAATATTTAAAGCATCGGAAGCATCCGCAAAAGTATAGACATTATCTTGTGGTACTAAATCATATAAATTAGCCATCTTATGAGCATCAGTCTCGGCATTTTTAGAAAAATCGATATTACCTACATAGATAAATAACCCAATACAGACAATAAATAAAATAATATAAATAACCATTTGAACTTTATTTTTAAACAATTTCTTTTTCATATTCCACCTACAATAGATTATAACAAATATTTAGAATAATTTTAAGATAGTAAATAGTTTTTTTGTCAAATATATGTCTATTAGATATAAAAAGTTAAATAAATATGCTAATATTAAGATGGTGAAGATAATGAATAAAGAAGAAAACTTTAAAAAATTTGAATTGTTTTTTAAATATGATTTAGCAATCAAAAAAGAATTAATTAAATTAAAGTATCCTGATGAAACTAATTTAACTGAAGAAGATTTATTTAAATATTATGATTTATTAGTAAGTGGTATTCAAGATATAAGAAGGTATTTCTTACAAATGGTTAAATCTTTAGGATGGACTTCTGAAGAAAATGTAATAAATAAATTTTTTGATAATTTAGATAATGAACTTAAAGATATGAGTTACAATTATACTAAATTAAAATCTTTTTATATTAATAGATTAAGTGATATGCGGGAAGAATTTATTGAAACAGTTAATTATGATAATATTGGTTATACTATGCACTTTGGGACTGATATGCATTTAGCAAAGACCGTTAATGAAATGTTACACGCTATTCATAAATATGTCATTAATAATGAAGATATTTTAAAAAATTTGCCTATTCAAGAAGTAGTTGGAAGACCTTATAGTTTTACTTCCCCAGTTGGTGGTTATACAATAAGTGGTAATAACGATTATACTTTATATGGTGATGATAATGAACTGGCTAAAAATATATTACATAATTTAGATGTTAAAGGTGATGCAGGAATAACTGATATTGTAGCCATTAATAGTAGTCAGAAAATAATTATGATGGTTCGGGATAAAGGACATGCTTTATCAATAGAAATAGATATAGGTGATGACGGTAAGTGTTTAGTAAGTTATTTTATTCCTAAAGTATGTAATCCCGAAATAGTTAATACCTTACCGGGAGTTAGAAAAGTCGATAATGCTAGTCAATTTACGGATGGAAAGTTTTTAGCTACTAAAGAAGAATTACCTACTATGCTAAATGAATTTATAAAAAGAGTTCCTACCGATTTAGAAATGACGGAAGAATGGATTCATACCCCAAAAAAATAGCCTTAAAATTAAGACTATTTTTCTTTTTCACAATTTTCACAGATATGTTGATTATTTTTATTAACGATTAAATTACCACAAGTAGGACATACTTCCCCAGTTGGCTTATACCAAGTGGCATAATTACATTTTGGATAACCGGAACAACCATAGAATATTTTACCTTTTTTAGTTTTTCTTGCCACAATATCTTTATGACATTTAGGGCATTCGGCAATTTTTTCTTGTTCTACTGCCTCTTTCTTGTCTTTCTTAATATATTTACAAGTTGGATAATTAGAACAAGCGACAAATTCCCCAAATTTACCTTTTCTCTTAACTAAATCACTACCACATTCCGGACAAATATCACCAGTTTTTTCTGGAGCTTTCTTTTCCATATTTTTTAAAGCATCATTCATTATGGGTTCAAATTTATCATAAAATTCGTGTAATACTTTGATATTATCTTTTTTAGCATCCGCAATATCATCTAAGTCAGATTCCATATTGGCGGTATATTTAACATTAATAATATCACTAAAGTATTCTTGCAATTTATCAGTGGTTTCCATTCCCATTTCAGTAGGCACAAATTTTTTATCTTCTACTTTGACATAATCGTGATCTTTTAGTGTACTAATAATTGTGGCATAAGTAGAAGGACGCCCAATACCTAAACTTTCTAATTCTTTAATTAGGCTCGCTTCCGTATATCTTGGGGCAGGTTTCGTAAAGTGTTGGTATTTATTAATGGAGTCCGCTACGACAACTTTACTTTGATAATTTTTAAAATCTGGTAATATTTTGTCTTCATTATCCTCATATTCCGAATAAACTTTTAAATAACCATCAAAAGTTAAAACACTACCATTAGTTTTAAATAAATAATCATTATTTTCAAATATAACAGTTGTCGCTTTTACTTTCGCATCCGCCATAATAGATGCTAGTGCTCTTGTATAAATTAATTTATATAATTTGTATTCATCATTAGATAAATATGGTTTAACAGATTCGGGAGTTCTATTGATACTTGTTGGTCTAATACCTTCATGGGCATCTTGCATATTGGCATTCTTTTTACCTACTTTAGCATATCCCATATATTCACTACCATATTTTTTATTGATATAACCTTTAGTTTCGGTAATAAATTCATCAGAAAGACGAACACTATCGGTACGCATATAAGTAATTAACCCAACTGTTTCACTACCTAAATCGACACCTTCATATAGTTTTTGCGCCAGTTTCATAGTTTTGGATGCGACAAAATTAAGTTTATTAACGGCCATTTGTTGTAAAGTTGAAGTTTTAAATACTTCTCTCGCACTCTTTTTCTTTTCTTTTTCTTCAATACTATGAATATTAAAAGAATTACTTAATTTATCTAATATAGCATCCGCTTCTAATTCCGTTTTTATTTCTATATCTTCATTTTTATATTTAAATAATTCAGCGGTAAAGTCTTTGAAATCGGCTTCAATTGTCCAATATTCTTCCGGAACAAAGGCTAAAATTTCTCTTTCCCGGTCAACAATTAGTTTAAGAGCAACTGATTGAACTCTACCGGCACTTTTACCACCCGTTTTATATTGCATTAATTTACTTAGTCTAAATCCAATAATTCGATCTAAGATTCTTCTCGTTTCGGCTCCTTTAACTAAATTCATATCAATTTTAGCGGGTTCTTTTATCGATTTTAAAACGACATCTTTAGTTATTTCTCTAAAAGTTACCCGGTCATATTTTTCTTCCGGAATCTTTAATTCATCTTTTAAATGCCAAGAAATAATTTCTCCTTCCCGGTCGGGGTCGGTTGCTAAATACACGTGATCAGCACTTTCCACTAATTTTTTTAATTCTTTAACATCTTTATTCTTACCTTTAATAATGACATATGTTGGTTTAAAATCATTATCTAAATCAACACCTAAGCCATATTTACCTGTTGTTGCTAAATCCCTGATATGGCCTTTAGAAGATACTACTTTGTAATCTCCCGCTAAATATTTTTCAATTGTTTTACTTTTAGCAGGTGATTCTACTATTACGATATTTTTCAAAATATTCACTCCTGTCTTTATATTTTATACAATGTTTTTTAATTCTTGTCAATTAATAACCAGAAAATTTCCAAAATTTATTTTACTAACCAATTTGCAATATCAATTATTTGAATTCCTTCATATTGATAATCATCATGTTTAGTTCTAGCAATTAGTAATTTAGGGTAAGCATCTTTTATTTTTAATAGTGAATTTACTTCTCTTTTAAAGGTATCATTTTCAAAATCATTACCTATATTATCAGCAACTTGAATATAAATTTTTTCATCTCTTTTCATAGCAACAAAATCAATTTCTTTTTCGTATAACACCCCAATATATACTTCATATCCTCGACGAATCAATTCCATTGCGACAATATTTTCATATATATTACCATAATTTAAATTTTTTGTACCTTCCATAGCATATTTAACAGCATGGTCTGATAAATAATATTTGTCTTGAGTTCTTAAATATTTTTTTCCTTGAATATCATATCTTCGTATTTTATAAAAAGCAAATGCTTCGCATAGATATTTAATATATGCTCCAACTGTTTTATCATTAGTATCGACTTTATGACTATTTAAAGTATCAGTGATACTTCTATAAGAAGTAATTTTAGAAATATTATCTATTAAAAAATCGTTAATACTATCTAATAAAGTAATATTTTGAATTTTATTTCTTTGAACAATATCTCTTAAAATTAAGGTTTTATAAACTTCTGAAATATAATTATATTTTTTATTGATATCATTGTATAAATATGAACCAGAAAAACCACCTTCTAAAACATATCTATCAAAATTCTCTTCATTATTAGTTAAATTATAATATTGAAGAAATTCTTTATATGAAAAAGGATAAATTTCAATACTATATGTTCTACCAGTAAACAATGTTGCTAAATCATTTGATAAAAGAAAAGCATTGGAACCGGTTATATAAATATCATATTTACATTCAGCATGAAAGTTATTAATGGCTTTTTCAAAATCGCTACACATTTGAACTTCATCAATCATAATAAAATTTGTTTTATCAGAATCATATTTTTCAGATACATATTTAATTAATTCTTTATATTGCCTTAAATTATCAAATTCATCAAGATTATAATTTATATAAATAATATTATTATCTTTTAAATTTGTTTTAATATATTTTATAAACATATTAAGTAATTCTGATTTTCCACTTCTTCTTATACCAGTTATAACCTTAATATCTGGTGTACCTAAAACATCAATCATATCTTGTAAATATTTTCTTTCAATAATTTTCATAATTTATTCTCCTCGTATATTATTATACTCTCTATTTCGCAAAAAGCAATTTTTTTTGATTTTGCGAAATGAAATTATTACTTAAAAAAATAGAGTTAGTTAAACTCTATTTAATTTGCATTCTCAGTTGGTATCTCGGTTTGTTCTTCATCGGGAATTGGAATTGTTTCATCAACAATAACTTGTTCTTCTTCTTTTAATTTGTTAATAGCATTTTCTAAATAAGAGAAATAATTATTTTTAATTGCGGTAGTACTCATACTCATTTTTAAAGAAATCATATTATTAATATTTTGCAATTCTTCGACTGTATAAGTTACATCTCCATAATAAGTTGTTTCACTAGTTGAAGCATTATAATAAGCATCGGCATTTTTCCAAGAACCATCTGCAAATACTACTCTCGATACATAATCCGGACTAAATAAATCGGTACCCATATAAAGTCTTGGATCATAATTTAAATTCATTAAATTAGCCACTGTTGGAAGTAAATTAATATAAGAAGTATATTCATCTCTTGCCATTGGTGTCATACTAGGATTATAAATAACAAATGGTGTCTTTTCAATATCATAATCATCTAAGTCATGACTAACCATTTCGGCTACTTGATTCTTTTTTAAGCCATATGGGTAATGATCCGCAAGCATCACGATAACTGTATCATCAAGTTTTCCTGAAGCTTCTAACTTATCAATCATAATTCCAATAGCGTTATCCACTACTTTTAATTTAGACATATAACGACTAACACTATTTGAGTATCCTTCATCTTTAAAATAACTCATATATAAATCACCATAAGTGGAACTAACAGAATAAGGTTGATGGCTAGTTACAGTTGTAAGCCAAGTCATAAATGGTTTACCAGTAGTATCATTTAATAGAATATCAAAGGCTTTTTCAAAGAATTCTTCATCACTAGGCCATTCCCCGTATACACCACTTGTTTTAATACCTAATTTATCAGCCCCATAGAAATTACTACTACCCATATTAGGATGACTAGTTTTTCTTTTATAATACCATTCGACAAAATCGTGCATACTACTAGTGTTATATCCCTTTTCATTAAATAAATTGAATATAGCTTCATAATAATTATTATTTTTATAAACATTCATCGTACAAGTATTATAGATAGAATATAAAGATGTCATAGAACTAAATTCATTATTACCTGTGGCACAACTATTCCGAGGAGAATAATGATTATTCCAATGCCATCCTTCACTATATAATTTATAGAAATTTGGATAATACTCGGGATTAATAATTGCTTCATTAACGGATTCCATTAAGATAACTACGACATTTTTTCCTTCAAACATGCCGGTATAGTCATTATAATCAGTAACTGCTTGATTCGCAAAATATTGATTTAATTTGGCATATTTTTTATCTTCATCATCACTATTTGCCAGTTTATCTAAATAATCTTCAACTTCTCTGGAAGGTTTAGTAGCATTTCCTGGTGTATTTGGACTAAAGACATTTTCATCAATTTCAATTGGATATAAATAACTTCTTAAATCAATAACTCCAAACATAATTGAACCATATTGATTGACCGCTACAGTTGGTACATCAGGTACTAAGAATAAATATTTATTACTTTTAGTTTGCAATTTATTTTGCATAAATGGTAAAGTAATTGTACCATAATATAATAAGCCACTAACTAATAATACAGGAATTATTAAAAGCGTTTTTAAATTAAATTTTAATTTATGATATTCTTTCTTTTTTATTATAAATATATAATGAATAAAAGCCCAAATAAATGGTATAATAACTACATAATAAATTAATTTAAAGGAATCTAAAAAGTCATAGATATAATCAGTTACGGCCCCAAATTGACTAGATGTATTAAAGGAAATATAAACACCTAGAAAATTAAAGAAACCAAGTTGTAGCCAAGAGTATAAAGTATATAAGAATATATATAATAAAATTATTGTATTTCTTAGCCATCTTCTTTTAGTAAGTGATGCTATAAAGGTAAAAATCAAACTTAAGATAAATGTACTAATTAATATTCTTAAAGTAGCATAATTAAAAAGACTAAAATGACTAATTAATCTAAAAATAATTTCAATTACAAAAGTAAATAAAGTAACCATTAAAACATTATTAATAAAGTTATCTTTAAAGAATTCTTTCTTAACTTTTTCTTCTTTAATTAAATTTTCTTTTTCTTCTAAAATGTTTTTTTCTTCTTCTTTAATAGTTTCTTCTTTTACTTCAGGAATTACTTTTACTTCTTCTTGGACACCTTTATTAGGAGTTTCTTTTTTTACTGTTTTGGTAGTAGTTGTTTTCTTAGCACTATTAGTCTTTTTGCTAGTATTATTTACTTTTTTTGTACTAGTTTTAGCTTTAGTATTTGTTGCTTTACTTGTAGTTGCTCTTTTAGCTACTGTCTTTTTATTAGTTGTAGTTTTACTTTTAGAATTTGTACTCTTTTTAGTAGTACTTGCCTTTCTATTTTTATTCGTCTTTTTTACTTCATCATTCATCGTTGATACTTCCCTTCTATAATTTCTTTTACTGGTTTATAGGTTTTGCGATACCCATCTATAATACCATATTTTTTAATTAGTTCAAGATGTTTTTTAGTAGGATACCCTTTATGTTTCGCTATTTCGTATTCTGGATGGAGACTACCAAATTCTACCATCAGACGGTCTCGAGTAACTTTAGCAATTACCGAAGCCGCCGCGATAGACAAACTTAAAGCATCACCATGAATTATTGGTAATACAGGTACATCTCTTTCTAATTTCATCGCATCAGTTAAAATATAATCAGGTTTAACATTTAGATTATCTAATGCAATATTCATAGCTAAACGAGAAGCTTCTAAAATATTTATTTCATCAATTTTTTCAGCATCAACAATTCCTATCCCAATACTTATTGCATCTTTCTTTATTATATCAAAGAATTTTTCTCTTTGTTTTTCTGTAAGTTGTTTAGAATCATTTAAACCTTCTAATTGATAATTTTTGGGTAAGATAACAGCAGAAGCGACAACTGGTCCTACTAAAGGTCCTCTTCCTGCTTCATCAGTACCTGCAATTAAATTATACCCTTTGGTATATAAATCTTTTTCATATTTTAGCAAATTTTCTTTTATCAACTACACCACCATCAATCAAATGTTATTCCTGTTATTTTACCCCCAACTATATCATTATACACCTTTTCACTAATTTTTTCATAAAAAATTTCATTATTTTTGATTGCTCCGATTTTTTTCGCCAAAACTTCATAAATCTCCATTACATCGGTAGTATTTACCCCATAATATTCTTGTAATTTTTCCGGATAATTTTTACTTAAAAAATCTAAAATATAATAGGCAATTTCATCAATATTTAAAACTTCTTTTCTTATCCCCCCAGTCGCTGCAATATTTAAAGCTACTTTTTCTTCCTCTAGTTTCGGCCATAAAATACCTGGCGTATCTAAAATAGTTATCCCGGCATTAGTTTTTAAATAAGTTAAATTCTTAGTAACTCCCGGTCTATTTTCGACACCCGCTACTTTTTTCCCAACAATCTTATTTATAAGGGTACTTTTCCCAACATTAGGTATTCCAATAACTAAAGCTTTTATTTCTTTTTTATTTAGTCCTTTATTTAATCTTTTATTTTGAATATCTTCCGTAATTTGATGCGTTAGTTTAATTACTTTAGCATAATCCTTATTATCTTTTAAATCAATAACTAATGTGTGATATCCATTACTCTCATAAATATCAACCCATTTTTGGGTTTTCTTAAGATCACATAAATCTTTTTTAGTCATAATTAAAATTCTTTGCTTATTTTTTATCAAATTATCAATATCTTTTATCTTACTCGAATAAGGTATTCTAGCATCAATAATTTCATAAACAATATCAATATTTTTTAATTCATCACTAATTAATCTTTTTGTCTTGGCCATATGACCCGGATACCAATTAATATTTGTTTTATTTTCATTCATTTTTATCACCACTCTTTTTATTTTCTTTTAATAATTTGATTTCTTCAGCATTATTAAGTATATTTAATTGATATTTCGCAATAACACTTAATATATCAAATCTTTCTTCTTTACTTTTTCCTTCTTTAATTAATTCTGCATTATGTGACTCAAGATTTGATAATACTGTTAATTCATTAATGGAAGCATAGTCTCT
>CANQHT010000035.1 GCA_947623705.1 uncultured Bacilli bacterium | reverse complement strand
AGTTTTGCAAATACACTTGCAAAACTTTACAAAGTAATATTTTTGTGTTATTATTAATTTGGGTGATAAAAATGATAAAAAGAGATAATTATTTAAAAAGAATGATTGATGCTAAAGACACAGAATTTATTAAAGTAATAACGGGTGTTAGAAGAAGTGGTAAGTCAACGCTTTTGTTAATGTTTAAAGAATATTTGTTAAGTGAAAAAGTCAAAGAAGAAAATATTATCTATATCAATTTTGAATCTGCTAAATTCGATGATATAAGAAATTATAAAGATTTATATAAATATGTTGAAGAAAAAATCAAAAAAGAAAAAGTGTATTTATTATTAGATGAAGTTCAAAATGTTGAGTCATGGGAAAAAGCCATCAATTCTTTTAAAGTGGATTTTAATATTGATATTTATATAACAGGTTCTAATGCCTATCTATTATCCAGTGAATTATCAACTTTATTATCAGGTCGCTATATCGAAATAAAAATTTATCCTTTATCATTTAAAGAATATTTAACATTTAATAATTATGATAATCTTAATCTTTTAGATAAATTTAATGAATATTTAAAATATGGAGGATTACCCGCAATAACCTTAATAAAAGACAATAACGAATTAGTTCTATCTTATCTAAATGATATTTATAATACGATTGTTAAAAAAGATATAATTGACCGAAATAAAATAAAAGATACGGCGCTTTTAGAAAATATAA
Organism: uncultured Bacilli bacterium; assembly: GCA_947623705.1. Taxonomy (GTDB): domain Bacteria; phylum Bacillota_I; class Bacilli_A; order RF39; family UBA660; genus SIG200. The sequence goes on along the minus strand of CANQHT010000035.1, from coordinate 10,687 downwards.
TTAAATATTTAGCCAGTAATATAGGTAGTTCAATATCCGCAACCAAAATAAGTGATTATTTAAATAGTAATAAAATAATCGCAAATTCTAATCATCAAACGATTGATAATTATTTAAATATGTTAGAAAAATCATTTATAATTTATAAGGCTGATCGCTCGGATATAAAAAGTAAAGCGTTATTAAAAACATTAGGAAAATATTATATTTCTGATACGGGTTTAAGAAATATAATTCTTGGATTTAGAAATATTGATGAAGGACATCTATTAGAAAATGTTGTTTATTTAGAATTACTAAGAAGAGGATATAAAGTAAGTATCGGTAAAAATAATGAATATGAAGTAGATTTTGTCGCAGAAAATCCTAATGAAATAAAATATATGCAAGTTACTAAGTCATTAGATAATGAAGAAGTAAAAATGCGCGAAGTAAGAAGTTTGGAAAGTATAAATGATAATTATGAAAAAATAATTCTAACTATGGATAAAACGATAAATAATGACTTTAATGGCATAAAAGTTTTTAATATTATTGATTGGCTTTTAAATAATGAATAAATAAATAGAAACAAATCTAAATAATAATGGATTTGTTTTTATTATAATTTGAATTTTTTTGTATTTTAATTTGTTATATATATTGAAAGTATTTTCAAATAAGAAAAGTAAAAAGAAAATGAAACTTTTTAACCCTCAGAATTGTAATATATATGAAAGCGCTTTTAGTAGGAGGACTAGTTATGGATGATAAATTTATCGAAATATATAATTTATATAAGAATGATATTTTTCGACTTTCCTTAAGTTATACGGGAAAAATATCAGATGCTGAAGATATAACGCAAAATGTATTTATTAAAATTTATAACAACTTAGATAAATTAAATTACGATGATGTCAAAAAATGGTGTATGACTGTAACGGTTAATGAATGTAAAAATTTATTGAAATCATTTTGGAAAAAGAAAATTTTTATAAAGGATGATAATAATGATGTTAAAGTTACCGATACCTATCAACTTAGTATTAAAGAAGCCTTATATAAATTAAATTTAAAATACCGGATACCAATTTATTTATATTACTTTGAAGGTTATAAGATAAAAGAAATTGCTAGTATTTTAAATACAAATATAAATACTGTTAAAACAAATTTAAATAGAGGAAAGAAAAAATTAAAAATGTTAATGGAGGATGACTAATGAAAAAGGTAAATAAAGATTTTAATTTTTTTAAAAATTTTCAAGTATCTAAAGATTTAGACAACAAAATATATGAAAATACTATCTATAAAAAAGATAAAATAGAGAAAAAATATTTTCTAAAGCCAAGGCATTATGTTACGATAGGTTTAATATTAATAATTTTAAGTCTAGGTATAATTACTAGTGCAGCGATTAAAGGTTTTATTTTAAAAAATTTTGATAAGGAATATATGAATATGACTACAATAACCTTAACAGGTAAAGTTAAGATAGATAAAAATCATGATTTTGATTGTTATAATAATATCTCTCTTTCAAATATTGAAAATAAACTAGGAATAAAACTATTAGATTTTACTACATTTAATAAGCAAAATTATGATACTTGTGAATTTGTTACAAATGATAAAGGTAATGTTCGCAGAGTTTTATTAGAAAATAAAGATACTTTTGATAATTATAAAAATATAGATTTATATAGTCATAGATATTTAGATGTAAAAATAGAATTTATGACGCAATACGCTAATGAAGATGATGAAGAATATTTTAAGGATATAGGTAGTTTTGGAACTTCCACTGATGGTGGTGTAGAAAAATGGCAAGTAAATTATTTTGTGGCAAAACTAGGTATTAATGCCGCAATTTTTCCTTTCACAACCCATTTTTGGCCTCAAACGGAATGTTACTTTGTTTACAATAATGTTTATTATCATATTAAAGGTTATGATGTATCAGTTGAACAAATGAAAGAAATTTTAGACAATATAAGTTAAAAAATTAATAAAAAATTAAGATTTATATAAGATTTAATTAATAAATTTTTCTTTTAAAACTTTTACAATATTTATAGGTGTTGAGAAGTTTATGAAAAAAAAGACTAAAAGAAAAATTAAAAGAGTTACGAAAATATTGTTAATAATGGTTATGTTATTAACATTAATTCATTTTATAGTTAGAAAAAATGAACCTGATAATTATGAATTAGATAATAATTATAATGTTAATGACATGAGTGATTACCAAAGTTATGATGATGTTTCCATTCTTAAATATGAAAAAGGAACAATTAAAGAAAGACTAAAAGAAATGGCCAAGAAAGAGCCAAAAATAAATACTATTCTTTCAAACTATAATAGTTATCCCGAAGAATTAATGGAAGCATTATCTAGGAATATGGAATTAACTAATTTTGTTCTTGATTATCCAGAAAATAAAGGTAAAGTTTATAGTAATACTATTGGCAATTTTAATGGTAGTATTCCGGAGCTTTATCAATGGGATGAAAGATGGGGTTATGGTAGTTATGGAAAAAGCAATATTGCTATAAGTGGTTGTGGCCCCACAGCATTAGCTATGGTTGTTGCGGGTTTAAAGAAAGATAATACGATTACACCTTATAAAGTCGCAAAATTATCAGAAAGCAAAGGCTACTATATTCCAAATGTGGGAACAACTTGGGATTTAATAACTAAAGGTGGCGAATACTATGGACTTAAAGTAAAGGAACTTCCTTTAGATGAAGAGGTTATTTTGGAGGCTTTAAAAAATAATCATCCTATTATTTGTAGTATGCGGAAAGGTGATTTTACCATTAATGGGCATTTTATTGTTTTAGTATCTTATGAAAATGGTAAAATCAAAGTGAATGACCCGAATAGTCAAATAAGAAGTAATATTTTATGGGATTACGATAAAATTAAATCGCAAATAAAAAATTTATGGGAATTTTCTTTATAAGTAATATTTGTTATAATTGAGAAGTGATGAGATATGAATATTTTAGTCGTAGATGATGAAAAAGAAATTGCAGATTTAATTGAAATTTATTTAAAAAATGAAAACTATAATGTTTATAAATTTTATGAAAGTAAAGATATTTTAAAAACTTTAGAAGAAGTTCCGATTGATTTAGCTATATTAGATATTATGATGCCTGATATTGATGGCTTTGCTCTTTGCAATAAAATTCGCGAAAAATATATGTTTCCCATTATATTTGTAACTGCTAAAGTCGAAGCGATTGATAAAATAAATGGTTTTAATTTAGGAGCCGATGATTATATAACGAAACCTTTCCAACCATTAGAGTTAGTTGCGAGAGTTAAAGCCCAATTAAGAAGATATACTAAATATAATCAAAATACTATAAATAATGCTAATGTTATTACATTTCAAAATATAATGATCAATAATGAAACACACGAATTTTATTTTAATGACCAGAAAATTGAATTAACACCCATTGAATTTTCCATTATGTGGATTTTATGTTTAAATCGGGGTAATGTAGTTAAAACTGATGAACTATTTAAAGAAGTATGGCAAGAAAAATATTATGAAAATGATAATAATACAATTATGGTACATATTAGACATTTAAGAGAAAAGATGCATGATAATGGAAAGAAACCAAAATATATCAAAACTATATGGGGAGTAGGTTATAAGATTGAAAAATAAAGTTAATTTTGTCGAAAAGTTTATAAAAAAAGCCCTAATGCAAATAATTATATGGACAGTTATTGTTTATATTATTTATAAATTATTAGATTTGTATTTTGATTTAGCAGAATTTCAATGGGTATATGATTTTTCAGCGGATTTATATTATAGTTTAAAAAATAATTATATTAACAATAATTTGCTTTTTATAGTGGGTTTTGTTATATGGACTACTGGCGTTTTAGTCATTATTATAAGACTTTTAATTAAGTTTAAAAATGTTATTAACTATTTAACTAAAGCGATTAATGAGCTATATGATAAAGAAGTTGACTTTATTGAATTACCTATTGAACTAGAAGACTTTCAACAAAAATTAAATAATTTAAAGAAAGAATCTGTAAAAAATGAAAGAATGGCTAGGGAAACTGAACAAAGAAAAAATGATTTAATTGTTTATTTAGCCCATGACTTAAAAACACCTTTAACATCCACCATTGGTTATTTATCTCTTTTAGATGAAGTCAAAGATATGCCAAATAGTCAACGTGAAAAATATATTAAAACTGCTTTAGATAAAGCCAATAAATTAGAAGATTTAATTAATGAATTATTTGATATAGCCCGGTTTAATACCGAGACTATTGTAATTAATAAAGAAGATTTAGATTTAAATATGATGCTTGAGCAATTAATTGATGAGTTTTATCCCATTCTTGAAGAAAATAACAAGAAAATTAATATAGAATATAAAGATGATTTAAAAATACTGGGGGATTCCGATAAAATAGCGAGAGTATTAAGTAATTTAATAAAAAATGCCATTTATTATAGTAAAGATGATGATATTATTATTAAAACATTTAAAGAAAATAATAATGCTATAGTGGAAATTATCAATAAAGGGGTGTTACCTAAAGAACAATTAGATAAGATATTTGAAAAGTTTTATCGGGCAGATTCATCCCGAAATTCGAAAACTGGAGGAAGTGGCTTGGGCCTTGCTATTGCTAAAGAAATAGTGGAATTACATAATGGTAAAATAACGGCTACTAGTGATAATGGATATACTAAATTTAGAGTAGAATTACCAGAAAAATAATTGAAAGTAATAATAAAGGAATTGGTTTTTAATAAATTATAGAGTATAATTAAATTAAATAGTGGAGGAGTTATGAAAAAAAGTTTAAAAATTATTTTAATTGTTTTGGGAGTTCTTGCTTTACTTATCATTTTTGATACTTTGCAAGCTAAAATATTTGATAATAGTCCAATATTAAAAGTAAGAGAGAATTTAGATAATGGCAATATTAATTATATTGATAAAGGAATTTTAGTTGATACTTACTATTATAATACTGGAAATAAAAAAGCCTTATTTAAGTGGGAACCAAGATTATTTAGTGAAAATACAGAAGATAAACAACAATTTGATTTCTATTATTCAGAATATGAAGAAGATTATGATAATATAAAATTTAATAAATATTATTTTTCTGATAGTAGACAAATATATTTAGCTAGTAATATTAAAGAATTTTATGTTACCAAAGACAAAACTATGAATTTAAGAACATTTTTAACAAATGATAATATTACTCTAGATAATGCTTTAAAAAAGATTACCGATAATTTAGAACTAGACGGAGCATTATATGATGGAGGTACTAAAATATATAAGTCAAAAGAAAAAGATATAACTATAATTACTTGTAATACTATTGAAGGTAATAAAGATGTTTATATTGGTAATTATTTAGTCAACTATGAAGATGGTATGTGTGGAAGATAAGTAATAAAAAACTTTCAAAATTAATTGAAAGTGAAATTGTAGAAAAATCTAATTAAAAAATTTAAAATAAATTTGAATGAGAACCGGTTTCAACTAATAATAAAACAAGGGTATTATCATTAATATACTTATACACTAATAACCAATCTGGTTCAATATGTAATTCGTTACAATTTTTATATTTTTTACTATTTTGTAAAGCATGATTATGGTATTTTGGATCTAATTCTTCCAAATTAGCTAATTTTTTAACAATATTTTTTAATTTGTTAATGTCCTTTCATTGTTTTACCATACGTTTTAGTTCTTTTTTGAAAACAGATGAATATTTTACCTCATACATAATGTCTCCTATTTCAACAAATCCTCAAAAAGTTCATCAATGTTATGATATCCCTTATACTTTTCTGGATGTTTTTGCATTTTTTCTGCTTCTTTTAAAGCTTTAAGTAATTTTTTGTTTGGTCTATCTTCATGTATTTCAAATGGTATGGCTTGTTCTCTAACACTTTGAGTTAAAAATACATTAATGGCGCTACTTAAATTAAGACCTAGTCTTTTAAATAAATCTTCTGCATCTTTTTTTAGATTACTATCAACTCTAATATTTAAATTAGTAGAATTTGAAGTACTTTCCATATTATCCCTCGCTTTCTTCTAAAATATTATAACAAATAATTAAATGTTAATCAACACATTATCATTACATTGTCATTATTAGTATATGCATAATTTAATTTTTAATAATATTTATTTGGCGTTGACAACCTAATTAGTAGTTAAGTATAATTGAATTATAAAATTTAAAAAATGTAGAATGTTTTAAAAGCAATATCAATAATAAATTAAGGAATGATATAATGCGTAATTTAAGTAAAAATTTTGAAAATAGAGAAATTAATTATTCTAAATTATTAGAATATGGTTTTGTTAAAGAGAAAAATAGTTATATTTATGAAGTAGATATTTGTAATAATCATTTTAAAGTAATTATAGAAATAACTAAAGATCAACAAACTTCAAAAGTAATTGATACAATAACAAACGAAGGATACATTCTAGCGGATGTCCAAGATTCTTCTGGAGACTTTGTTGGTAAAGTCAAAGATGAATATAATTTAGTTATAAATGAGGTAATTAATAAATGTACTAATTCTAATATCTTTAAAAGTGAACAAACAAAAGAAGTAATTAAATATATTAAAGAAAAATATTATGATGATTTAGAATTTTTATGGGAAAAGTTTCCCGATAATGCTATCTGGCGGAATAAACAAAATAAGAAATGGTATGGTTTAATTTTGACAATTGATGAAAATAAATTAGGAATTAAAGGAAATAAAAAAATAGAAATTATCGATTTAAGATATTCGAAAGAAGATATTAAAAATATAGTAGATAATAAAAAAATATTTCCGGGTTATCATATGAATAAAAATAGTTGGTTAACTATAAAGTTAGATGGTAGTGTTTCTTTAAAAGAAATTTATAAATTAATTGATATCAGTTATGAATTATCTATAAAAAAATAAGGGGATGAAAATATGCATAAGAAAATAATAATTATTTTAACTATTGTCTTTTTATTAATTTTAATTGTACCTATACCTAAACATTTAAAAGATGGAGGTTCAGTAGAGTATAATGCTATTCTTTATAAAATAACTAAGGTCCATTCTTTAAAAAACAAAAATGAAGATGATAGAAGTAAGTATGCAGAAGGTTTAATAATTCAAATATTTGGTTTTGAAGTATATAATAATGTCAAGTAATTATCTCTTTAATTTACAATAACATTTAATCGTGTTATACTTTTTTTGTGATAATATGAAGAAATTAAATTTTTACAATATGTTTTATATCTTTTTATTTTCAAGCCTTTTAGGTTATGTTATCGAATTTTTATGGACTTTTTTCAAAAAAGGCGTCTTAATTAATCATAGTGCAGTAGTTATCGGTCCCTTTAATTTTGCTTATGGGATTTGTGCGGTAGTTTTTACTATTCTTTTATATCGGTTTAAAGATGATTCACCAATTAAAGTATTTTTATTAAGTTTTATTGGGGGTTCTATTTTAGAATATATTATGAGTTGGGGTATGGAATTAGTTATTGGTTTTCCGGCTTGGGATTATTCTGAAAAATTTTTAAATATTAATGGCCGAATTGCGTTAATGTATTCTATTTTCTGGGGATTTCTTGGTTTGGGTTGGATTAAGTATGCTTATCCTTGGATTCAAAAATTAATTGATAAGATAAATAAAAAAGTAGGCCAAATTGTTATGATTTGTTTATTAGTATTTTTAATGTTTGATATATTACTTACCATAAGTGCAGTAGAAAGAGCGAAGGCTTGGGAGAAGGGGATACCTCCTAAAAATAAATATGAAGAGGTATTAGATAAGACATTTAATCGAGATTATTTAAAAAATATGTTTAATAACAATTGGAGTAGCGAATGAAAATATTAGTGTTATCATGTAGTACGGGTGGAGGACACAATGCTTGTGCCCATTATATTGAAAAAGAATTTGCTGGTGCCAATATCACCTGTCATTATCAAAATTATCTAGATTTAATTGATGAAAAAGCATCTTCTTTAATTGAAAAATTATATTTAGACTCTACTAAAGGTAAGGGGACAGTTTTTAAAGAAGTTTATAAAATTGGGGAACTTTATAATAAAACGAATATAACATCACCAGTGTATCTTTTAAATAAACTTGGTAAAGAAAAATTAATTAAGTATATTGAAGATAATCATTATGATTTAATTATTTGTACCCATTTATTTCCCAGTATGGCTTTAACCGAGATTAAAAAAGAATACCCAATAAAATTTATCAATGTGGCCACAGATTATGAATGTATTCCGTTTTGGAATGAAACTAATCCGGATTATTTTGTCATTCCAAGTAAATTATTAGCAAGTGATTTTATCAAAAAAGGTATAAGTAAAGATATATTGCTTCCTTTTGGTATACCCGTTGCTTCAAGTTTTAAAAAGACTAAAATAATTGATTTTAAAACAAAGTATCCGAAAGTTCTAATTACATCAGGGAGTATGGGCTTTGGTAAAATGGTCAATCTTATTAAATTGTTAATAAATAAATTTTCCAAAGTTTATTTTATAGTTATCTGTGGTAATAATCAAAAATTATATACTTCTTTAAAAGAATTAAATTGTACTAATCTTTTAGTTTTAGGTTATACTACGAATATGCAAGATTATATGGCCAGTGCCGATATAATTATTACTAAACCCGGCGGTCTTACCACTAGTGAAGTAGCGACTTTACATAAACCTTTAATTCATATGATGCCAATACCGGGTGTCGAAAATTATAATGCTAATTTTTTTGAAAGTAATAAAATGAGTTTAAAAGCCACTAATGAAGATGAAGTAGTTAAATCTTTAGAATTATTATTAAATAATCCAAAATTGCAAAAAGAATTAATTACTAACCAAAAAAAGATTATTAATGAGAATTCCGCTTTAGATTTAGTTGAATTTGTTAAAAATAATTTTAAATAAATATAAAAAGTGCCATTAATTAGCACTTTTATTTTGGATTCTAACTCTTCCTTTACCTAAAGTTTCTAAATTAATATTTTCCGGAACTTTTATAGTATAATCTGGAATGTTAAATAATTCTTTTAAGAAATAAACCATTTCTTGATAAATAAGAATTGCTTCTTCATATTGTTCATTATTGATAGCGATTAAACATGGATATAAATATTTTTTAACTGTATGAATACTTAAATTAATGTTATTAGGAAAATTTTTAATATTTTCACTGATAACTGGTCCCACTTGATCATATTCTAAAAGAAGTGGTAAATATTCTGGTTTAACTTTTAAATAGTTATCTCGGAAATTTCTTAATGTTACAAGTAATTCACAATCATCCCCATAACCTAAGACATCACAAATCATCGTGGTAATATAACAACCTGAACTACTTTCATTTACTTTGCTTTTATCAAGTTCAAAGTCACGACATCCCCGGTCAGTCTTACAATGATATCCACCCCGATATTTTTTATTGCAGTAGTATTCATCGCCCCATCTAGATTTATTCTTTTCATCAATCCATAAACAATGACCACATATTTCTTCATAATTTGCCATTTTTTAAATTCCCCCTTAAAAAATATAACTATATATTATAAACCATTTTTCATTTTTGTCAAATTATGCTATACTTTTATTGTAGGTGATCTAAAAAAATGAATGAAGAAGTTTTATCTTTAATTGATGTTTATGGCGAAAATTTAACCGAAAAAGAATATATAACCGATCCGGCAATTGCAAGAGATGAAGAAATAAAAGAATGCATTTTAACTTTATTAACTCCCGAAAAAAGTGCTCTTTTAGTAGGTAAAGCTGGGATTGGTAAAACTGCAATAGTGGAAGGACTTGCTTATCGGATTCAACAAAATAATGTTCCTGATGCTTTAAAAGGGTGGAGTGTTATTAAAATGAATGTCGCAAGTTTAATCGGGGTTGCTACGAATGAAAAAGATACCCAGTCAAAATTAGATGCTATTATGCGAGAAATAGCGGCCCGGGAAAAGACTATTCTATTTATTGATGAAACCCATCTTTTAGTTAGTAGAAGTGGGGGCATTGATTTTGCTAACCTTTTAAAACCTAGTTTAGATCGGGGCCTTATTAAGATGATCGGGGCCACAACTAATGAAGAATATGAAGCCTACATTTTAAGAGATCGAGCATTTTTAAGAAGATTTCAAAAGATTGATGTTTTAGAAACTGATAAAGATACGACAGTTAAAATTTTAATGGGAACAATTCCAAAATTAGAAAAACAAATTGGGGTAAAAATTAATTATCAACCTTATCAAACCGAGAAATTTTTAAGATTTATTGTAGATATGACTGATGAATATAAAAGAATTTATGAAGTATCTAGTCGTTATCCGGATATTTGTTTAACAATTCTTGCTAATGCTTTTACTTATGCTTTATATGATAATGAAAAAGTAGTTACAACCAAACATTTTTATAAAGCAATTTGTAACGTTAAAAGTGTGTATGATGATGTAAGAGTCAAAGAAATTGAAAAATTCAAAGTTTATTTTGCAGACTTTATTCAAAATGAAAATGTTAATTTAAACGATATGGGCTAAAATTAGCCTATTTTTTATGAATAATTAGTAAAAATGTTACATAATTTATAAACAAATAATTAGTGAAAATGTTACATCAAAAATAGTAGAT
>CANQHT010000034.1 GCA_947623705.1 uncultured Bacilli bacterium | reverse complement strand
CATAGCCATTCTTGCCATCGCCGCATCGGCACCTAAAGAAGGAATCTTTTCTTTTTCCCAACAAGCTGGTTGTAATGGCGTCCAAAAGTATCCCGGCGCAATCGCATTAACCCGAATATTTTTAAGGGCTAAATTTCTAGCTAAGGCTCTTGTAAACCCAACAATCGCCGCTTTAGTTGTCACATAATCAATTAACTGAGGTTCGCCATAAAAGACCGTAACAGAACTTAAATTAATAATGGAATCACCACTATGTAAATAAGGAAGTGTGGCTTTCGTTAAATAAAACATTCCATAGACATTAACCTGCATTGTATAGTCAAATTGTTCATCACTAATACAATCTAAACTATCTTGTTGGTATTGGACACCGGCATTATTGACTAAAATATTAATTTTCCCAAATTTATTAATGGTTTCTTGCACTATTTCTTCACAAAATTCTTTTTTGGAAATATCGCCTTTAAGTAAAAGACAAGTGCCTCCTAAAGATTCAATATATTCTTTTGTATCTTCGGCATCTTTTTCTTCCTTTAGATAAGGAATAACGACTTTAGCGCCTTCCTTCACAAAATAAATCGCTGCGGACCTGCCAAGACCACTGTCACCACCGGTAATAATAGCGACTTTATTTTTTAACTTGCTACTACCTTGATATTTTGGGTCATCAAAAATAGGTAACGGGTGCATTAAATATTCCATACCGGGTTGCTCGTCTTGCTCCTCTGGTGGTGCCACAATCTTATATTTTGTACATTTAAAACCAACATTTTTAAAATACTTGTAATAAGTATTGCCAAATTCATAATCAAAATTCATTTTATCCCAACTTTCAATAGTAATTTATGTTAAATGCCTAAGTTGGTTACATAAAATAAGTAATATATACCATAATAAAAATGGTGAAGATTATGCCTAATATTCATAGTAGTATATCCTTTGGTTTAGTAAATATTCCGGTCGTTATGAATCCCATCATCAGAAATAATGATACTTCTTTTAATCAACTTCATAAAAAATGTTTGCATCGCATAAATTATGTGAAATATTGTGAACATTGTAAAACGCAAGTTAAAGAAAAAGATATTATTAAAGGGTATGAGTATGAGAGAGATAAATATTTAACATTTCCAAAAGAAGAGTTAGATAAATTAAAACCAGAGAATGAAAAAGAAATTGAAATTGTATCTTTTATTGATATTAAAGAAATAGACCCCGCTTATTTTGAAAAAAGCTATCTTTTAGAAACCGAAAAGAAAAGTAAATCTTATAGTCTTTTTTGTGAAGCCTTGAAAAAAGTTAAAAAAGTGGCTTTAGCGAAAACTGTTATCGGGAGTAAATTTTATTATTGTATTTTAAGATTAAGTAATTTTGGTATCATTATGACAACTTTGTTTTTTAAAGAAGAAGTAATCTTACCCGAAGAAGAAAAAAGTAATGCGGAAGTGAGTCCGAAAGAATTAGATTTAGCGATTAAAATTATTGAAGAGCGGAAAGGTAAATTTGAACCCGATAAATATCAAGATGAATATCAAAATAATATTAAAGATGCGATTAATGATAAATTAAATGGTAAAGAAATAAAGAAAGTAAAAAAGATGCAAAAAGAGCAAGTTAGTGATTTACTAGAAGCATTAGAAAAGAGTTTGAAAAAGAAATGAGTATATGGCAAGAAAGAAAATGGGTTCCCATGTTATTAAAAGAAATACCTCATCCTTTTGATTCCAAAGATTATATCTATGAATTAAAATTTGATGGCATTAGAGCGGTTGTTTTTGCATCCCCTAGTAAAGTAGTAGTTCAAACCAGAAAAAAACAAGATGTAAGCGCTTTATTTCCGGAACTCCAAAATATTAAAGAATTAGTAAAAGAAAATACCATATTTGATGGTGAAATTGTAGCTTTTCAAGATAACAAACCAAACTTTAGTAAGTTACAAGAGCGAAGTCATTTAAAAAATAAAGAAAAGATTCGCACTTTGAGTAAAGAAAACCCTTTAGTTTTTGTCTGTTTTGATATTTTATATAAGAAGAATAAAGATTTAACTAATTTGCCTCTTTTAGAAAGAAAAGAAATTTTAAAAAATTATCCCGAGAATGAATACTTTTTAAAAACAAATTGGATTGAAGAAAAAGGCAAGGCTTTTTTTAAAGAAATAGAGAAGCAAGACTTAGAAGGTATTGTGGCTAAAAAGAAGGATAGTCCCTATTTAATCAACGAGAGAAGTAATAATTGGCTAAAGATTAAAAATTTTAAAAAAGAATCTTTTGTAATCGGTGGGTATACCGATACCAATAAAAATGCTAGTATCACTTTATATTTAGGAGAATATCGTAATAATAAATTATATTTTGTCGGAAAAGTTTCGTTAAATAAAAAATATGCTTTATATACCAAAGTTATAAAAAGTAAAATTATAAAAAATAGTCCTTTTATAGATTTAGAGAAAGATATTAATTATATAAAATCAAATTTAGTATGTCATGTCCAATATATGGAAAGAACCCCAAATAAACATTTAAGGCAACCAGTATTCAGAGAAAAATAAAATTATGCTATAATGGTTTTGGTGATAATATGAAGTGCTTAACTATTAGAGAGCCTTATGCATCTTTAATTAAAAATAATCTTAAACATATTGAAACAAGAAGTTGGAATACAACATACCGGGGTAAATTATATATTCATGCCGGGGTTAGTAAATTACCTAAAAATCTTGATGCAGATTTACAAAATTTAATTAAAAATCTAACATTCAGTTATGGTAAAATTATTTGTGAATGCGAACTTACTGATGTTATTTATATGACAAAAGAATATGTTGAGGATATAAAAAAGAACCATTATGCAGAATATATATGTGGGGACTTTCAAGTGGGGAGATTCGCTTGGATATTAAAAAATGTTAAACCACTAGATAAACCTATCAAAACTAAAGGTCGTTTAAGTATTTGGAATTATTATGATGAAAAGGAAATATTTAACATTCTAAAAGATATTGAATATGGTTGGTTAGATAAAAATAAAAAGATAAATTATGAAGTAAATGATTTATTTCAAGATAATTATATTTTACAAAGTCCAAAAGAAGTTTTAAAAAATAAAGTTGGGGTTTGTTGGGATCAAGTCGAATTAGAAAGATATCTATTTAAGAATACTGATTTAGAATTTAAAACATATTTTATAACCCATTATACAGAAAATTATACACCTACGCATACCTTTTTAGTTTATAAAAAAGAAGATAATTACTATTGGTTTGAACACTCCTGGTTACCTTATCAAGGTATTCATAAATATCCATCATTAGAAGAATTACTATTAGATGTTAAAAATAAATTTATTCAAGATATGTTAGATAATAAATATGAAGAAGATAATTTGTATGTTTATGAATATTTGAAACCAAAATATCATCTTAATAGTGAGAATTTTTGTGAATGGGCTGAAAATGGGTGTCAAGTAGACATATAATCAAAGTAAAAATATTAAATAAATTTTTAAAGTTTGTTATAATATAGAAGATAGATATGAAAAATGAATTAAAGATGATTAAAAAATTATATGGGGAACAAATGGTCCATTATTGTCGTGATAATTTTGCCACTATCTTAGAAGAAGATGGTGTTCTTTTGCATATCTTAACCAGTAATTTTAATCCTAGTCATAATATTTATAATGATTTATATCTTAGTAGATCTTTAGATGAATTTAAAAATTTTATTTTTAATAAATTTGAAAGTAGAGATAAGAAATTTCCTGATGCTACAGAAAGCCCAAAAGAATTATTAGCTAAAGCTGGTTATGATTTATATGAATGTCATACGGAAGAAGAAATTCAAAATTTTAGAAAATATTATGCTAGAGGAGAAGAATTATGTACCTTTAGAGGACTCAGGTTAAATAAATGTCATGTCTTTTTTGCAGTCAAAAAAGATGTTGCAGAGATAAAACGAGAAGATTATCCCCATCCGGAAAGGCAAGACAGATACGGAACTAGTGTCATTAGTATTCAATTTACGAAAGATGGTTCTCATACTTTATCCATTAAAAATCGTTATAATCATGCTGTTCCTAATCCTGATGCTACATTTTCTAATAATTTAGATAATATTATTAATGGTTTAACTATGAGTTTTGAAAAATATTATGGTTTAAAACAACAAAATCCTAGTTATAGTTTTGAAATGCCTAACTATGTATGTGCTAATGATGGTAAATTTTATAGATATAATTATGAAATGAATAATATTTATTATTGTCCTGATAATATTATCATTGATAACTTTGAAGTAAAAAAATATGAAAAAGAAAAATATGTTATTTTTGATTATTTTATTTTAGATTTAGTTAATAAAAAGATAACTTTATATGATAGTAAAAGGCAAGATGGTTTAATAGATACTTTAAAAGATATTGAAAAAATTGAAGTTATTAAAGGAAAAGAAGATAAATTAATAAATATAACTTTAAAAGATAAAGAAGAAGTAAAAATAACTTTAAATGATAATAATGAAATAATTAAAATAGAAAGTAATGATTTAAAGAAAATTGGGGATAATTTTTTACATTATAATAAAACTTTAGAAGAGATAGATTTACCGGGAGTTTTAGTAGTAGGTAATAGATTTTTAACCAAAAATAAAAAAATAACTAAAATAAATTTAGCAAGTTTACAAAAGATTGGTAATGAATTTTTAATTAAAAATAATTCCTTAGAAGAATTAATTTTACCTAATGTAGAAGCAATTGGTGATGACTTTTTAATTAGTAATCGTTCTTTACAAGTGTTTAAAGCACCCGAGTTAACTTGGGTAGGTCATAATTTTTTGAAGTATAATATTGCTATAACGGAATTAGATTTGCCAAGTTTAAAAAGAGCTGGTAATCAATTTATTTACTTTAATAACAATATCCAAGTAGTAAATTTACCTAATTTAGAAGAAGTTGGTGATTCTTTCTTAGGGTTTAATGATGTTTTATTAGAATTAAGTCTTCCTAAATTACAAAAGGCAGGTAGTCACTTTTTATACTTAAATAGATCTTTAGAAAAATTAGATTTACCAATGTTAAGAAAAGTTGGAAGTCATTTCTTATATCTAAATAAGACAATTACCGAAATAAATGCCCCTAATAATAATTTAAGAGTTTTTTGGTTTAAAATATTAAATGAACAAAAAAAGAAAAATGCAACTAATAGTAGAAGGTGAAAAAATGAATCAGGATTTAAAAATAATAAAAAAATTGTATGGCGAAAAGATGGCTCATTTTTGTCGGGAAAATTTTGCCACACTTTTAGAAACTGAAGGATTACTTTTAAAACTTATGTTAAATAATTTTGAACCTAGTCATGTTTTATATGATGATATTTTAAAGCAAGAATTAGATGGGGAATTTAAAAATTATATTTATAGTTTAGTAGATGTTGAAAACAATAATGAAATAAAAACTCTTAAAACACCAAAAGAATTGTTGAGTGAAGCGGGATATGATCTTTATGAATGTCATACAGAAGAAGAAATTCAAAGGTTTAAAAAGTATTATGCACCTGAAGAAGAATTATGTACATTTAATGGTGGAAGATTAAATAGATGTTTTGTTTTCTTTGCGATTAAAAAAGATGTTGATACCATAAGAAGAGAAGATTATAAAAATCCCGAAAGACAAGATAGCTATGGCACAAGTGTCATAAGTATTCAATTTACAAGAGATAGTTCCCATACATTATCTATAAAAAATCGTTATAATCATAGAGTAAATAATCCTGATTCAACCTACTCCAATAATTTAGATAATATAATATCTGGTTTAACGGAAAGCTTTGCTAATACTTATGGACTTATCCAAATTAATAAAGATGAACAATTTGAAATAGATGGTTATGTCAAAGCTAGCGATGGTAAATATTATAAATATAATTATGAAATAAATAATATCTATTATTGTCCCAATAATATTATAATTGATAATTTTGAAGTAAAAAAATATGCAAAAGAAAAGTATTTAATACTGGATTATTATGTTCTAGATTTAGTAAATAAAAAATTAAGTTTATATGATAGAGGTATTTTTGATGCATTTATTGATGATGTTAAAGATATTACTAAAATTGCCATTGTTAAGAAAAACCAAGATAAAGAAATTATCTTAACTTTAAAAAATCAAAATGCAATAAAAATAGTGGTAAATGCTAATAACGAAATAATTAAATTAGAAAATAATAATCTTAAATCTATTGGGGATTATTTCATGTATTATAATAATACCTTACAAGAGATAAATTTACCTAATTTAGAAGAAATAGGTAATTATTTCTTACAAATGAATAATTCAATAAAAGAAATTAATTTTCCTAATTTACAGAGAATAGGTAATTCCTTTTTACATTGTAATCTAGTTTTAGAAAAATTAAAATTATCTAATTTAGAAGAAACCGGCAATTATTTTTTAAGTAGTAATAAATCTTTATATCCTAGTTTAAGTTTACCTAACTTACAAAAAGTAGGAAATTACTTTTTAGCGAGAAATAACACTTTACAAGAATTAGATTTGCCAAATTTAAAAGAATCGGGTAGTTCATTTTTACTTTTTAATCGTTCGATTTTAAAGTTTAATATTCCAAATATAGAACATGCCGGATACGATTTTTTAGCAAGTCATTCAAGAATGGATATTAATGATTTAGAAAAAGGAGAAGGAAGATAACAATGCGAAAATTAATAATAAATAAAATTGATAATTATAATTATGAATTACAAGATAAAGATGATAATATATATAATATTAATATAGAATTTTATGATTTAAATAAAAAAATTCATGTTGGCGATGTATTATATATGGATGAAGAATTGTTAAAAGAAAAAATGTTAAATTTTGGTTCTTTAGATAATGAATGCGGGAAAGTTATTACAGATTCTTCAGATAAAGATATTGTTGTTTTAGTAATTAATGATGAAAAAAATTATTTAAAAAGAATTTATGGTTAAAAATTATTAAATATCTCGTAAATCTTTGTTATAATATAAATGATAATTATGAAAAGTGATTTAAGAATAATAAAAAAATTATATGGGGAAAAGATGGCTCATTTTTGTCGGGATAATTTTGCCACGATTTTAGAAAATGATGGGTTACTTTTAAAACTTATGCTAGATAATTTTGAACCAAATCACAACTTATATACCGATATAATGCAACAAGAAATAGATTATGAATTTAAAAATTATATTTATGGTTTAATAGATTTAGAAAAGAATAATAAAATAGAAAGTAATAAAAACCCGCAAGAATTATTAAGTGAAGTAGGCTATGAGTTGTATGAATGTCATACTGAAAAAGATATTCAAAATTTTAAAAAATATTATGCTCCGGGTGAAGAATTATGCACATTTAATGGCGGAAGATTAAAAAGATGTTATGTCTTTTTTGCGGTCAAAAAAGATGTTGATACCATAAAAAGAGAAGATTATCATAAACCAGAAAGACAAGATAGATATGGCACTAGTGTGATAAGTATTCAATTTACTAAAGATGATGCTCATATTTTATCAATCAAAAATAGATATAATCATACCGTTAATAATCCTGATTCAACATTTTCGAATAATTTAGATAATATAATTCCGGGATTAACCGAAAGCTTTGCTAATGAGTATGGTTTGGTTCAAAAATATCACAATAATGCTTTGGAAATAAATGGCTATGTTAAAGCAAATGATGGTAAATTTTATAAATATAATTATGAACTAGATAATATATATTATTGCCCAAATAATATTATAATAGACCATTATGAAGTCAAAAGATATGAAAAAGAAAAATATTTAATATTAGATTATTTTATATTAGATTTAGTAAATAAGCGTGTTTCTTTATATGATAAAAAAATTAAAGATTCTTTTAAAGATACAGTTAAAGATATTGAAAGAGTTACCATAGAAAAAGATAATTTAATTAAAGTAGTAGAGTTGTTTTTAAAAAATGGTCAGAAAGTAAAGATCGTAATTGATGAAAGTAGTCGAATTATTAAATTAGAAAATTTATTTTTACAAGAAATAAGAGATAAATTTTTAAGTTATAATACTACTATTCAAGAAATAAATTTACCAGAAGTACAAGAAATTGGGGATTATTTTTTAAATTCTAATGAATTATTACAAAGTATAAAGTTAGAAAAATTAAAAAAAGTTGGGGATAATTTCTTATGTCATAATAATGCTTTAAAAGAAATATATTTACCTAATTTAGAAAAAACAGGAATAATGTTTTTATATATGAATGAAAATTTAAGACAATTAAATTTACCAAAATTACAAATAGCAGGGGATTATTTTTTAGGGTTAAATTATTTTTTACAAGAATTAAATTTGCCTGAAGTTAAAGCAATAGGAAATAAATTTTTAAATAGTAATAAATGTATAAGAGTATTAAATTTACCTAAAGTTCAAATAATTGGGGATAAATTTATGTATAATAATAGAATGTTACAAGTTATCAATATTCCAAATTTAGAAGTAGTAGGTAATGAATTTTTATATAATAATGTTTTTGTGGCAGAATTAAATTGCCCTAAATTATTTATTGTCGGTAATAGATTCCTTTATTATAATAATTCTTTAAAAATTCTAGATTTACCTAGTTTAAAAAAAGTAGGCAATTACTTTTTAGGACGTAATAATTCTTTACAAGAAGTAACTTTATTAAATTTACAAAGTGCTAAAGACTGTTTTATGTTTTGTAATGAAACAGTTCAAAAGTTTGATGCTCCAAATTTAGAAGAGTTTGGTGTTGACTTTTTTAAAAATAATTTTAGAATTAATTTAGGAGATAGAAATATTAAAAATAGATAAAGTTGGTGATGTTATATGAAAAAAATTGTCATATTTTTAATTTTATTATTAATTCCTTTTCAAGTTTTAGGGTTAACTCTTCCAGATTTAAAGTCCCCCTATGTTTTATTGTATGATCCGGAAACGGATGAAGTATTATATGAAGAAAAAGCCGATGAAGTTATTAAAATTGCGAGTTTAACTAAAATAATGACTACTATTGTCGCTATTGAAAATATTAAAGATTTAAATGCTACCGTAACCATTACTAGTACCATGTTAAATGAAGTACCTTTTGATGCATCTGTTGCGGGTTTAAAAGTCGGGGATAAAGTAACTTATCTAGACTTATTATATGCTTCAATGTTACCATCGGGTGCAGATGCTACAACCGCTCTTGCTTATGGTATTTGTGGTTCATCTAAAGAATTTATTGGACTTATGAATAAAAAGGCCGAAGAATTAGGATTAAAACACACCCATTTTAATAATGTAACCGGTTATGATATAGAAGAACATTATAGTACACCAAAAGAAGTCTTAGAAATTTTAAATTATGCTTTAAAAAATGATTTATTTAGTAAAATATATAAAACAAAAAATTATACTTTACAAAATGGTTTAAAAGTAGAAACCACCATTAATTTATATAACCGAGGTAGTAGTTATGATTTAAGTCCCATTATTGGTAGTAAAACAGGTTTTACTAGTAAAGCCGGTTTATGTATGGCGTCTTTAATTAAAGTTGTCGATAAAGAATTAATTTTAATAACTTTAGGAGCCGAAAGAATATATGGTAATGCTTATAATATTGAAGATGCTTTAAGCGTGGTAAATTATTTAAATAAAAATTATAAAGATGAAGTTTTATATCATAAAGGTGATGTTTTATTTAGTATTCCGGTAGAAAATTCAGATACAAAAGAATATGATGTCAAAGTTAAAAATGATATTGTTATTTATAGTGAAAAAATTGATCAAGATAAATTAAAATATAATTATGATGGTATAGATTCTTTAAGTTTTAAAAATAAAAAAGGAGATAAACTGGGAACAATTACTTATGAATATGGAGATTATAAATATATGGAAGATGTTTATTTAGAAGAAAATATTAGTTTATCTATACCAGTATATTTAAAAAATAATAAGATTGTCTCCATTGGGATAGGCATATTTATTTTATTTGTATTAATGTTACTTATTAAAAGAAAAAGAAGAAAGAGAAGAAGAAAAAGAAAATAAAAAAAATTAGAGTATTTCATCTAATTTATGATGATTAGCATCAACTATAAAGTGCCATTTAAAATGGGTTAAATTACATAAATCATCTTTATGATTTTCATCTAATAAATATATAACTGTAAATAAATTATCTTTTTTTAGTAATTCATGAATGTCTTGGAAGTTTACTTGACATTCTTTTGTATCCATTAATTTTCCTGAATATTCATCTGTTAAATAAATATCTAAATCATAAATTAAATCAGGATATTCCACTAGTAAATTCCCGGCATATTTGAGATTATGTATTTCTAAGCTAGTTTCTTCTTTAGATTCTCTTATCGCAGCTTCTAAAGAAGTTTCATTATCTTCTAGTTTACCACCTGGTATATCATAAAAATCTTTATTAATTCCAGTTGTATATTTTATTACTACAACCTTATTATCTTTTATTATAAATGTTCTAACGGCTTTTCTTACTTTTTTTATGATTAATCACCTCAATATTATTTTAACATATTAATAACAATTTAAAAATGAAGTAAATTGTTCGTAAAATCATGTAAATGATTTAAGCTATAATAGTTATTAATAAATTAAAAATATGACTAATAAAAATAATTTATAAATTTTACTATAAACCTTTCAAACTATTAATGTGAGTAAATAAAAAAATCAATCTATTAAAGACTGATTTATATGTTCCAGTTTTTGTTTGAAATAATCTATTTTTATCTAAATACAATATATCAGTTTGGTTAAATCGTTTTCCTGAAAAAGGATTATTTACACTTAACCTTAAATCAGGACTTCCTTTTTTTGGCTTTTCCGGATTATTACTTATATATTGCTGATCAAATACTATAGGATTCAATAAGTAATTTTTTTGAGTCCTATTTCTTAATTTAGCATTAAAATTAAAGCCAATAGCTTTAAAGTCAGAATTTGGCATAGTCCCCTTAACATCAAATTCTTCATTTGCATAAAAATTTATATTTACCTCTTTTGATATATCATTGAAATCATATATATTAAAAACTTCAGCTTTATAATCTAACATAGAAATAGCAATTGAATCTAAAATAGTTGTTTTCCCACATCCATTTTCTCCTACATCATAGTTAATCCAGTTCCCTTATTTGTTCCGTCAGGAATATTAAAGTTATCTAAATTAAATTCTTTATTAAATAGTTTATAATTAATTATTGATATTTTTTTTAAAAACATAAAATTTTATCCTCCCTATAACAATTTTACCATTTATTGGTAAATAGATAAAATTTTATTAGGAAATTTATTAGGAAATTTATTAGGAAATTTGCTAGGAAAAATTTTAAATATATAGTATAATTAAATT
>CANQHT010000033.1 GCA_947623705.1 uncultured Bacilli bacterium | reverse complement strand
AATAATAATTAAACCCAATGTGTACTCATGGCGAAGAAACACTGTTCAAAACATGTTTTTATCGGCTTATAATTATGCTAGAGATTTAGAAAGTCATATGATGAAGAATACCGAATGGGGTGCAGTAGCATACTTATCTCATTCAGTATATGGTTTAGGAGGAGAGGTAAATATCAATAACAATTCAAGTTCTGTTACCGGATATGGTGCAGCAGCTGGAACCAAACAGGATACAAGATTAGGAACATATGGAAATGCCGCTCCAAAAACAAGTACAGATATAACTAAACCATATAATACGGGAGCAGGATATTTAGCTAGTACAACAGGAAATATAACGGGTGTATATGATATGTCAGGTGGAGCTTGGGAATATATGGCAGCTTATATGACTGGTCAAGTAGGTTCAAGTGGTTTTATTGATGACACAGAACTTAAAACAATATATAAAAATTATGTTGATATATATAGTGCAGAAAGCAGCTTAGCATCATATAATAAAAGAATTTTGGGCGATGCTACTGGTGAATTAGGACCATTTTATTCCTATTTTGATAGTGATGGAACATCAGGTGCATCAGGTACTGCTGGTACTTTAAGATTTCATAACTCTTGGTATCTCGATCAATCATGCTTTATAGGTACATCAAATCCTTGGTTCAGTCGAGGCGGCTATTACTCTGATGGAGGTCTAGCTGGTCAATTCTGCTCTGCTTGGGGAAATGCCGGGGTCGAAGACCGCTATGGTTCTCGGCTTGTTCTATCTCCAAAATAAAATTTTTAGTTGACTAATTACTGTTTTTTGAATATAATTGATAATGTAATTTGAAAGACACAGACAAGACGCGTAAATTAAAGGGAATTTTAAGAGAGTTAGTGGTTGGTGCAAACTAATAAAGGAAATTTAATTTATATCACTTGTTAGTTGATTATGTAAATAATCCGTTGATGGCGTTAACATAAAGAGTGTGATTAAATTCATAAATTAAGGTGGTACCGCGGTAATTTCGCCCTTAAGTTTATGAATTTTTTTATTGAAGAAAGGTGGATGTTTATGCAAAAATTTGAAAGTTTAGATAGTAGAAAGGTATCTTTAGTTGAGGAAAGTATTAGAGAAAAGTTTATTAAGGATAAAATATTAGATAGATGTATTGAAAATAGGAAAGATGCTCCTTATTGGGTATTTTATGATGGACCGGCAACTGCGAATGGGATGCCCGGACTACATCATATGGTAGCTAAATTCTTAAAAGATGCTTTTTGTAAATATAAAACAATGCAAGGGTATAAAGTTTTAAGAAAAATTGGTTGGGATACGCATGGTTTACCAGTAGAAGTTCAAGTTGAAAAACATCTTGGTTTTGAAACAAAGAATGATATTGAAAACTATGGTATTAAAGAATTTAATGAAGAATGTCGTAAAGCCGTTTGGGAAAATGAAAAATCATTTTGTGATTTAACTAATAAAATGGGTCAATTTATCGATTTAGAGAATCGCTATATAACTTATGATAATAATTATATTGAAACTGAATGGTGGATTTTAAAGAAATTCTTTGATGAAGGATTATTCTATGAAGGTAGTAAAATTCTACCATATTGTCCAAGATGTGGAACAGGACTAGCCTCTCATGAAGTTGCCCAAGGTTATAAAGAAGTACCAGTTGATACGGTAATTGTTCCAATGAAGAAAAAGGGAGAAGATGTTTACTTTTTAGTTTGGACAACAACTCCATGGACATTACTTGCTAATTTAGCTATCTGTGTAAATCCAAAGGAAAACTATGTTTTAGTAGAATCTAAAGGTTATAAATTCATTGTCGCTGAAAAACTTGCTACTCAAGTTTTAGGTGATGGCTATCAAGTTTTAGAAACTTATAAAGGTAAAGATTTAGAATATACGGAATATGAACAATTAATTCCCGAAATTGAAGTTACTAAAAAAGCCTTTTATGTTATTTGTGATGAATATGTAACTATGGAAGATGGTACTGGTTTAGTTCATATTGCTCCGGCTTATGGGGAAGATGATGCAAGAGTATGTAAAAAATATAATATGCCTTACTTAAATCCAGTTGGCGATGATGGTTGTTATACGGAAGGTCCTTGGAAAGGTATGTTAGTCTTTGATGCCGATAAAGAAGTTATTAAATATTTAAAAGAACATGATAAATTATTTAGAAAGCAAAGAATAACCCACAATTATCCACATTGTTGGCGTTGTAAGAGCCCTTTATTATATTATTCTAAACCATCATTCTATTTAGAAATAACAAAAATAAAAGACCAAATCGTGGAAAATAATAAAAAAGTAAATTGGTATCCATCTTATGTTGGGGAAAAGAGATTTGGTAATTGGTTAGAAAATTTAAATGACTGGGCAATATCTAGAAGTCGTTATTGGGGAACACCACTTCCATTGTGGCGATGCGAATGCGGTCATGATGAAATGCTTGGTTCTAGAAAAGAACTAGTCGAAAGAGCTATTGAAAAAATTGATGAATCAATTGATCTACATCGTCCTTATGTTGATGATGTTCATATTAAATGTCCTAAATGCGGTAAAACAATGACTAGAGTTAAAGATGTTATCGATTGTTGGTTTGATTCTGGTGCCATGCCTTTTGCCCAATATCATTATCCATTTGAAAATGAAGAATTATTTAATACGCAATTTCCAGCGGATTTCATTTGTGAAGGTATTGACCAAACAAGAGGTTGGTTCTATTCTCTTATAGTTATTTCCACATTTGTTAAAGGATGCTCACCATATAAAAATGTTTTAGTTAATGAATTATTACTTGATAAAAATGGGCAAAAAATGCATAAGAGTAAAGGTAATGCCATTGAGCCATTTACCATTATGGAAGAATATGGTGCTGATACAGTAAGATGGTATCTTCCATATGTATCACCAGTCTGGACCCCATTAAAATTTGATGAAGATGGTTTAAAAGAAGTTTATTCTAAATTCTTTAACCCATTAAAAAATACTTATAATTTCTTTAGTTTATATGCCACAACCGATAATATTGATATTGACAAATGCAATGTTAAACTAGAAGATAGAGAAGAAATTGATAAATGGTTAATTTCTAAATATAATTCTTTACTTAAAGAAGTTACTAATGGTTATGAAGAATATGACTTAAATAAAGTTGTCAGAAGTATTACTAACTTTGTATCAGATGATTTATCAAATTGGTACATAAGAAGATGTCGGAATCGTTTCTGGGGTAGTGAATTAGATAATTCAAAAAAATCAGTTTATATTACGACTTATGAAGTTTTAGTTGGTCTATCTAAAATGATCGCCCCAATTGTTCCTTATATTAGTGAAGAAATCTATACAAAATTAACGCATGAATATTCTGTTCATACGGCAGATTTCCCTAAATATGATGAAAAATTAATTAATCCTGCTTTAGAAGAAAAAATGAGCCTTGTTAAGAATTTAATTTCATTAGGTCGAATGGTTAGAGAAGAAGCCAAAATAAAAGTTAGAACACCATTAAGTGAAGCTATAATTGATAGTAGTGTTTATGATAAAATTGGTGATTTAGTTCCTTTAATTGAAGAAGAATTAAATGTTAAAAATATTTTAAGTGAAAAAGATTTAAATAAATATATGAATATTTCTTTAAAACCAAATTATAAAGTAGTAGGTAAGTTATTTGGATCAAAAATTAAAGAATATGAAGAATTCTTACAACAAAAAGATTTAAGTGAATTAAATAGTGAAAAAGTTAAATTTAATGATACCACTATTACTAAAGAGATGTTTGAAATTAAAATATCTTCTAAAGAAGGCTTTAATGTTGGTGTTTTAGATAATTTATTTATCATTTTAAATACGAATTTAACCGATGATTTAGTTATGGAAGGTCATGCCAGAGAATTTGTTTCGAAAATTCAAAATATGCGTAAAAGTAATGATTATGAAGTAAGTGACCGGATTACTATTTATTATCAAGGTGATGAATTTAAGGAAGTAGTCGAGAAGTTTGGCGAATACATTCAAAATGAAACTTTAGCAACATCTATCGAAGAAAGCGATAAAGCCACGGAAGAAATTAATGTTAATGGTCTAAAAGTTTTAGTTAGTATTGAAAAAGTAAAGTAAAATAAAATAAAAAAACTGGTTAGTTTAAAATTAATCAGTTTTTTCATCTAATAAAACCGCATGAATAACCAGTCTTTTAGTTCCGTTACTAGCACAAGTTGATAAAGTTAAAATCTTATCATTTACCGATACTGGTGTATTAAAAGTATAAATACTTCTTTTAGTTATCATATTAATAAACTCTTGATATTTTTCATCAGTACTAAAGTTAGCAATTAAATAATCATTAGTACTCGGTACAGTATAAATGGAAAATATTTGCCACTTATGATTTTCATATAGAGTATTAAATTCAATAATTTGATTTTCTTCTTTAGTATACCAATTAGGATATTTAGTTTTATAAAGAGTTCCAAACATAACACCACTGTAATACATGTTATGACCAAAGATAATGGTGTTTTGACTTAAATCAGTAGCATCAGCTCGGTAATCCATAAATATCCAACCACTAGCATCATTCTTTTTATTAAAATTCTTTTTTAAATAATAATCATTATCTTCGGCTTGAACTACGGGATAATCCACATTCGTATCATTAACTTTTAACCAACCAACAGTATCTTCATTCATTTCTAAAAGGGCTGCCATATCATTCGTTATTTTCTTTTCTTCTTTTGGTGGTTCTATTTCTTCTGGTTCTTCTACATCATCTGGTGTTACTATTACCTCAGGTGGAATTGTTTCTTCTTCTTTAATTTTTTCTTCATAACTAATAATGGCATTTTGAATATCTTCTTGAATGTCTTCTACTTTTTGCATCGAATTATAATTAGAGCCAAAAACATAAACAACTAAAGATGATACAATAAATAGAGCAATAAAGATACAAGCTTTAACGGTATTAATATGAATTTGTCCCATTAAATTATCTTCTAAATATTCTTCTGAGTAATCAATTTTAAATTGAATCCCATTTATTTTGGCATTTTTCTTATTAATCTTTTTTAAATACTCAATTAATTCAATATCATTAATATTTTGTTCAATATATATTTTGATTTTTTTTAATCGATAAGTATATAAAATCTCTAATATTTTTTCGACATCATTTTTATTTAATTTATCAACATAAATAGTTTTTAAATATTTATTGATGTTAATAAATGCTAAAAAATCATCTTCATCTTCTTTTGAAAAAGGTAAGTTTACTTTAATACTTGTTTTGTAATACAAAGAAGAGAAGTTTTCTAAATTGTTGTATTTCATAAAATTACTCATAAATAATATTTCATTTCTTGATGCTACTTTAACTCCTTTTTCATCTAACATTTCCATTAAATAGGATGGTATATTATATAAAGATACATATTTAATATTATTGGATTTAATAATTTTTTCAACTATTTTATAACTTACGATAGATTCTTCTAAAAGATATAAGTTAGTGAGACTAGGTATATGACTAGCTACATGAATTACTAAAGGAGCAATAGAACTTTCTCTAATAATTAAAGTGTCAATATTGTATGATAAAACTAATTCTTTTAAAAAGTTATGAATTAATTGGATATTACTAGCAACGTATTCATCACTAAAAACCAGTTCATTTTGACTAATGACATTAGTATTAATAAGACTCTTTTGATCCGTATTAAGACGATATCTTATTTTAGCATATAATTTGTTATCTTTAATTTGAAATAAAATTTTTATCATACCTAAGACTCCTACTATATATATGATAACACAATTTGACACTTTTTAATAAAAAAATTCAAAAATTTGCAAAAAAAATGTAGATTTTTGTATTTTTATGATATAATGTTGACATAATAGAGAGTAGGAGAGGATAGAATGAAAAAATTATTTGGGTTTATGGTAATGAGTTTAGTTGCAGTTATTATGCCTTTTACAGTTAAGGCCGCAACTAATATTTCAGTAGGCAGTCAAGACTGTAAAAGAGATGATAATGATAATATCACTTGTACAGTACATTATAATATTACTGATTCTGAAGAAAATTTAACTGTTACTTTAACAGAAGAAGGAGGAGCTACAGTAACTGCTATTAATCCAGCAACAGGTTCTGACTGGAATTTAGTAGGAAGTCCTAATGAAGTAAATAATGTTTGGACAGTTGTTCTTGCATCACCTGGAACTAGTGGTGAAGGTGATTTATTTACATTTACTTATACAGCAAGTGGAACAGAAGATTGTCGGGTAGTAGTAGCTTTAGGAGAAACTCAAGTTCCAGTAACACCAACCCCAACACCATCAACACCAGATGAACCAACTGATAATAAACAAACTGGTGCAACATTACCATATATTGCTTTAGGAGCAGTAGTATTAATTGCTACTGGTGCTTATCTAGCAACTCGTAATAAAGCTAAAATGTACAAAATTTAGTTAAAATACGGAATTTAACAACCTTTTATCTATGAAAGGTTGTTTTTTTATGTTATAATTTGCCTAGGTGATTTGATTATGGCAGTAGAAAGAGAATTTACAGAACAAGAATTAGTAAGAAGAGAAAAAGCGGAAAATTTAAGAAGTTTAGGTATGGATCCATTTGGGCATCGTTTTGAAAGAACTAGTAATTCGAAAGAAATAAAAGAATTATATGAAACTAAAACTAAAGAAGAACTAGAGAGTGAACAAAATTCGGTTATTATTGCAGGCCGTATAATGAGTAAAAGAAGAAGTGGAAAAGCTGGCTTTATGGATATTCAAGACCGTTATGGTAATATGCAAATCTATATTAGTATTAGTGATGTTGGTGAAGAAGAATATGAATTATATAAATCATGTGATATTGGGGACATTATTGGTATTAATGGTTGGGTATGTAAAACCAATACTGGCGCTTTAACAATTCACGCCACTAAATATACCCATTTAGTTAAAGCCTTAAAACCGCTTCCCGAAAAATTCCATGGCTTAACCGATATTGAAGAAAGATATAGAAGACGTTATGTTGATTTAATAATGAATGATAAATCCAAAGAAATTGCTTTCATTAGACCAAAAATCATTCGTTGTATTCAAAATTTTATGGATAATCAAGGATTTACCGAAGTTGAAACCCCAATTTTAACGACTCTTTTAACTGGGGCATCTGCAAGACCATTTATAACCCATCATAATACGCAAGATTTAGATATGTATTTAAGAATTGCTCTAGAACTTCCTTTAAAAAGATTACTTGTTGGAGGTATGGAAGCTGTTTATGAAATAGGAAGAGTATTCCGTAATGAAGGAATGGATCCAAAACATAATCCAGAATTTACATTAATGGAAGCTTATCTTGCTTATTCTGATTTAGA
This sequence comes from uncultured Bacilli bacterium, assembly GCA_947623705.1. Lineage (GTDB taxonomy): Bacteria > Bacillota_I > Bacilli_A > RF39 > UBA660 > SIG200. The sequence goes on along the minus strand of CANQHT010000033.1, from coordinate 5,015 downwards.
AGGTATGATGGATTTAACCGAAAAGATGTATCAAACTATTGCAAGAGATGTATTTGGTAAAATGACTTATAATTGGTATGGTAATGAAATTAATTTAGATGGTAAATGGAAAAGAGTTAGTATGACTGATGCCATTAAGGAAGCGACTGGCATTGATTTTACTAAAGAAATGAGTTTAGATGAATTATTAGATTTATGTAAAGAACATAATATTCCAGTTGAAGAACATCAAAAGAGTTTAGGTCATATCATCAATTTATTTTTTGAGCATTATGTTGAAGAAACATTAATTCAGCCAACATTTCTTTATGGTCATCCAATCGAGATTAGTCCTTTAACGAAGAAAGATCCTAAAGATCCTAGATTTACTCAAAGATTTGAATTATTCATTGGCGGTAAAGAATTTGCTAATGCTTATACCGAATTAAATGACCCAATTGATCAATTAGAAAGATTCGAGCATCAACTAGAAGAAAGAAATTTAGGTAATGATGAAGCGAATGATATTGATATGGACTTCATTGAAGCCCTAGAATATGGCATGCCTCCAGCTGGCGGAATTGGTTATGGAATAGATAGATTAGTTATGTTATTTACCGAATCTGATTCTATAAGAGATGTTATTTTATTCCCAACAATGAAACCAAAAGATAATAAATAATAGGCTTTATTGCCTATTTTTTTGTGTTTAAATCGTGAATAATGATAGATAAACGTAAAAAATATGTAAAATTTCTTTAATTTAAAAATAAATGGTGCTATAATTTTTTATAGGAGGAGATTAAAAAAATGACAATAGGTCAAATAATTGGATTAGTAGTAGTATTACTATTAGGATTAGTTGGTGGCTTTTTCATTACTAAAAAATCTAAAAGTCATACAGCAGCAAAATGGTTAGGACTATTTATTTTAGTAACAATGGGACTAACATGGATATTTACAGGTGGTGTTTATCAAGGAACCCAATTCTATGATTATCCAGTAACAAGAGAAGGTTTAACTGATATTGCTAATGCTTTCTATAATGCCATTTATTTTGCTGGCGATAAGCTAATATTCTTAGTTGTTTTAGGAGCTTTTTATGGCTTATTAAGTAAGAATAGAGGCTATAACAAATTAGTTGGCAGAATTGCTGAAGTATTTACTGGTCATGAATATCTATTTACATTTATTGCATCACTTTTAATTACTATTATGACAGCTACATTTACGCAAACATTTATTGTTTTACTATTTGTACCATTCATAATAAGTATTGCCTTAAGAATGCATTTAGATAAGATTACCGCATTTGCTTTAACATTTGGAAGTATGCTTGTTGGTTTAACTGGAACACTTTATGGTGGGGAAGGATTATTTTGGTTTAATAATTATACGCAAACAGAATTTGCGAATGGTTTATTATATCGTTTAATTGTTTTAGTAATTGCATATGTATTATTTAATTTCTTAACAGTTATGCGTATTAAAAAATTAAAAAGAGAACATGTAAATGAAGAAGCAGAAGATCCATTTAAAATGGAAAAATATGATAAGAAAGCTCATGCTTGGCCAATTAGTGTAATGTTTATTTTAATGTTCATCTTAGTAGTTTTAGGTTATATTGATTGGAAAGAAATATTTAATATTACCATTTTTGATACTTTCCACACTTGGTTATTAGGAATTAAGATTGGTGATTTTGCTATATTTGAAGCTTTACTTGGTACTCAAAGTGCGGCTTTTGGTAAATGGGGCTTTGTACAAAATTCTACAACAATTATTATGGGTGTATCTTTAATGATATTCTTTGGTTTAATTGTTGCGTTACTAAATCATCGTTCTTTAGGAGAAGTTGTTACTAACCTAGAAGATGGTGGTAAGAAAATGTTTAAGAGCACTGCAATGTATGTTGGTGTTTATGGTCTTATGTTAGTAGCATATATGAGTCCATTTATTCCAACTATCGTTAATATGATATTCCCAACTATTAAATCATTTAATCCATATTTAGTTAGTGCCTTTGCTTTTGTATCTAATATTCTACATACAGATTTAGGATTCACTGGCTATGTTGTTGCTAATTACTTTATGAGTGCTTATCAAGGTAGTTTAGAAGTTATTCATACAATATTTACAACAAGTTATGGATTTGCTGGTATGTTTGTTCCAACAAGTGGTTTACTACTAATCGGTTTAAGTTATTTAGATATTGATTATAAAAAATGGTTTAAACATATTTGGTTATATGTAGTAGGAATGTTAATTATTCTATTAGTCTTATTTACAATAATGACTTATATTTAAGGAAGCGAAAGCTTCTTTTTTTCTTTACACTTTTGTGTCAAAATTGCGATATTTTTGGATAAAATGAGCTCCAAACCTTGATTTCGGGGGGGGAATACTATAATAAAGATAGATAGGTAAAATTTGTGTTAAGTGTAAAACAAAATTGTCTATTTATTGTTTATAGTAGGAGGAATAGTTTTTATGAATAAACAAAATAAAATATCGTTAATTTTAGGAGTATTAGTCTTAACAGTATTAATAGTAACATCATCTTTTGCTTATTTTCAAATAACTAATACTGGTAGTACCGAAACTAATACGACATTTACCGGAAATTTAGAAGATGTAGAAAGTTATGGAACAGCATCATTATCAGGGCCAAATAATAAATTACATATCAAAATAAAAGCGAGTGATATGGCTCCTACAAAAATAGGAACACATTATTATGCAACAGTAAATCCTGATTTAGATTATGAATTAGATAAACAAAATCATCTTATCTCAACAGCTAGTATAAAAAATGGCGAAGGAAATGAAAATGTAGTGTATGAATGTACATCAGATTTATTAATAGAAGCCAGTGGTAGTTTAGTAACCGATAATGTAATAAATGCTGCTGATGGTAATATTTATTTTGGAGGAAAAGGAAGTACAATAGAACCAACTGAAATAAGTTTAAAAGACATAATAGATGCCCAAAGTACAGGTGGATATAAAAAACAAGTAAAATATAAAATAACCGGAAATGGAGAAGCCACATTAACAACTGATATAGATATCATAAATAGAAATGATGATCAAAATGATATAGCCGGAAAAGAAATCAATTTAACAATAACAAACAAGAATTTAGTTTGTACTGTTAAAGGATTACAAGAAAAGGCATATATGGTTCAAATTGGTTATGAATATTATGATGAATATTCTGAAAGTGGAAATACTTATCCAATTTTTTATTATGGAAGCTGGTTTGACGATAACATTTTAGAAAATGTTGTATCAGCATCATTTGTAGATTATATACCAAGTGATTTGGAGGATTCTAAAATATTAGAATATAAAGATTTATCTAATACAAAAATGGGAACAGAAAAAGAAAGTATTATTGCCTGGTTAGAAGAAACAGAAGACCATAATGGCGAATACAATTTATATATAGGATCTGAATCAAAAATATATGTCGAACATCTTAATGTGTTTTTTGCTCAAATGGGTAAATTACAAAATGTTGATTTTAGTAATTTAGACACAAGTGAAACAAAAAGTATGGAGGGAATGTTTGATATGAGTGGATATTATGGTGATTCGCCTATAGCTAATTTAGATTTAAGTGGATTAGATACATCCCAAGTAACTGATATGAGTTATATGTTTAGAGAATTTAATGCAAATATAACATTTCCACAAGAATTTGGCTCCTCTGCAACCGATATGAGTGATATGTTTGATAGATATAAAGGAGATACCTTAGATTTAAGCACTTTTGATACATCAAAAGTAACTGATATGAGCGATATGTTTTCTGGTTGTAGCAGTTTAACCACTTTAGATTTAAGCACTTTTGATACCTCTCAAGTAACTAATATGAGTTGGATGTTTTCTTATACATCATTCGAATTGCCATTTAAAGATTTGCCAAATTTTGTAACAAAAAATGTAGAAAATATGAGTGGTATGTTTGCTGGATATGAAGGGACCACATTAGATTTAAGTACCTTTGATATATCCCAAGTAACCGATATGAGTTATATGTTTAGATATTCTAATGCAAATATAACATTTTTAGAAGGATTTGGTTCATCTGCAACTGATATGAATAATATGTTTGCTAATTATCAAGGAACCGCCTTAGATTTAAGCAGTTTTGATACATCAAAAGTAACCGATATGAGTTATATGTTTTATGATACATCAGTTGAATTACCATTTAAAGAATGGCCAAATTTTGTGACAACAAATGTAGAAGAAATGCATTTTATGTTTTATCGATATCAAGGAACCAGTTTAGATTTAAGTACCTTTGATACATCATCCGTAATCAGTATGGCCTATATGTTTGATAGTGCATCTGTAGATTTACCATTTAAAAACTGGCCAAAATTTGTAACAAGCAATGTAAAAGATATGCGTTCTATGTTTTCTTCATATGAAGGAACTACCTTAGATTTAAGCAGTTTTGATACATCGAATGTAACCGATATGTATTCTATGTTTTCTAATACGTCAATAGAATTATCATTTAAAGATTGGTCAAATTTTGATACATCCCAAGTAACCGATATGAGTTATATGTTTCGAAACTATAAAGGAACCGAATTAGATTTAAGTAGTTTTGATACATCTTCATTGACTAATATGAGTTCTATGTTTGCCGATTGCATTTATTTGGAATATTTGAATTTGTCGTCATTTAAATTTGATAATATACGTACAGGCTATAGTGGTACAAATGATACATTTAGTGATGTTCCATCTAATTGTGTAGTCGAAATAAAAAGAAGTCAACAAGCAACATTTGAAGATAAATTTCCATTAAGTTCATCGACTTATGATGGAAATAGGCTTTTCAATCCAACCCCTGTCGATTAAAAAAAGAGCAATCATGCTCTTTTAATTTGGTATTTTACTTAAACAAGTTTCAATATAATATCGACCATTACTTTTATTATTATCGGTTGCTTCTTTACTATCTAAATCATTAAAATGCCACCATTCACTAGCTAAAGGAGATAAACCATTTTCGG
>CANQHT010000032.1 GCA_947623705.1 uncultured Bacilli bacterium | reverse complement strand
ATTTCTTCATTTATTTCTGTTATTTTATAATAGTCTAAATATATTGAATCTGCTTGAAAATTATTTAAAGATTCTTTTATTTTTTCAGCTGTTATTCCTTGTTCCCAACCATCTACATTAAGGGTGGATTTATTTTCATATTTAAGTATCTTATATTGAATTATTCTTATTATTGTTAAGGCTATAAAGCATATTAGAAAGTGAGCTTTTATATGTTCTTCTGTCCACACATATATTGGTCTTCCTTCTAAGTCACTTTTTATTATTCTGAATGAATCTTCTATTCTTGATAATCCGTGATATCTATTGATTATTTCTTTATCATCTTCATCTATTTCCGATGTAACAATAGAATAGTATCCTAAAGTCTCTTTATATTTTTCTAATTTTTTGTCTAAGAAAACTATTACTTTTTCCGGATGAATTATTTCTTTAGTTTCTGGATCTACATCTACAGTTTTTATAAATTGTTGACTTTTTCTTTCTTTATCTTTTAATTTATCAGGATGTTCTTTGCAACTTTCTAAATAGTCAATAAATTTTTTGTTTTGGTGTAATTCTTTCTCATAATGTTTTTTACTCCAATAGATAATTTCTTTTTCTTTAACTTTCTTTGTAGATTTTGTTCCGTCAGAATTTTTATAAGTTAATGTTATATCGTTAATCCTTGATTTATATTTAAATACAATTTCACCTTTTTTGTTTTTTATATAATTGTAATCGTTTTCTTTGAGTGCCCATTCTCTTTGTGATTTCCAACTTCTTTTAACACTTTTACTAACTATATAGCCATTTCCTTTATTAACGATTAAATATTTATTTTCTTGGGTATTCATACCATTATCTGCTACAACAACAATATGCCCTAAATTCATTTCATCAACATCTTTTTCTAAGACATCCTTAAATGTTGTTTTATCTTGGGTATTTCCCGGAAATAATTTATGTGATACAGGTATTCCATTATTATCTATAAATAATCCCATTTGAACTATTGGACCTTTATTATTTTCTTTTGATACACCAATTTTTCTAAATCCTTTTTGAACTATAATTGGATTTCCTTTTTCATCTTTTACTATCTCGTTATTTTCATCTAGTTCATAAACATCATCATCACCATACATTGTTTCAAAATAATAATTTGTTACATCATAATATGTTAAATCTGTTTTTCTGCCTATAGATGAATTTTTTATTTTTGTATTCATCCTATTTTGTATTTTTTTAGAATTTTCTTCTAATACATCTAAAGTTCTATATACTTCTTTTATTTCATTACAATCTACAATTGAGAATAGATATTGATCTCTTGTTTCAAATGTTTTCTTTTTACTTTGAGGATTTAATATTCTTCCAAATACCAACATCTTTACTATTCCATTTAAATCATAATCAATTTTTGAATCGCTTTTTATTCTGTTTAAAACTTCTGTTATACCTAGTTCATTATATATTTGATTTAAAAATAAATAACCTATATTTTTAGGGCTTAATTTTAAATTTAATTCTGTAATAGGAATAGTATCTTTTTCTTTTTTTATTTCATCTAAATTAAATTCGCTTAAATCAACTAATTCACCATTTTTAAATTTTTCTCTTAGTCTAATTAACAAATCAGGTTTTCCATCATCATAATTAGAAAGTAATCCCAAGTTTTTAAGTGTAACTCTTTTTTGTTTTAATTTACCATTTTCTGTGTGATAAAAATTGTGTACTATTCTTAAATAGGGTTTACCATAATTTTTAAAACAATCTAAATACATAAAATCACCTATGCCTTATATACCTATTATTATAATAACATACTTTGTATAAAAAGAAAAGCCTAATTTCAATAGAAATTAAACTTTTTTTATTTCTTCATCTGTCAAACTCGGGTTATACCATAAGAAAAACAAACTATTTCTAGTCTGCTTATAAATTATAACTAATTAACAAAAATTTTTTTAAATATATCTTCGACAAAATTATTATCATTCATTTTGCTTTCTAAATACTTATTGAAATTATTTTTATTAACGCCATCTTCAGTTATATCTTCAAAATTAGGATACAATTCACTTACTTGCTTTCTATTTACTGTATAGGTATTACCACTAAAATTAAAAGTAATATATTCGACATTATCGATTAAAGCAAATATCGATATAGAGTTATAAACTAGTGCTTTTTCTAAATAATGACTCGCATTAATATACCAATCAGTAATATGATAATCAATCGTAAGCCCTAAATTTTTAGAATCAATTTCAAATACATATCCATATTCAGCAAGTGGTAAACTATCTATTAAATGACTATCATTACTATTATTACCAACATATTTATTTTTAAATTTAATTATTGTATCTATTCCTGATTTATCACGATTAAATGGTGTTAATGGAATACTATCTTCCGTATATATTTTTTTAGAATCGACAATATAATATTCATTTTTAGTATTTCTATTTATCCTATATACATTACATAAAGGTGATTCATACAAAATGATATCATCACTTGTTTTAATAAGATAAGAAAATCTTGGGGGAATTTTATTTAAAACGACATTAGTATAGTCAATAACAATTAATAAAATAAAGATAATTATAAAATATATTACCCCTAAAAATAATTTTTTAAATATTTGATGCTTTCTTATATTAATAAAACCTAAAGTAGATAATAATAATCCCATTACGGAAAAAATTGCACCCCAACTACTTTCCGTAGGAAAACTAGAAAAAGCCACAAAAATCAAAAAGATACCTAAAAGCATCATAAATTTGGCTATTTTACGATCTTTCGCAGCAACTAATTTATTGGAATAGTTAAAAGTATCAATAATATTTTGTTCTAATTTTTCTTGATATTCTTTTTCTTGTACTTTTTCGCCACTAAGTAGATCATTAACAGTTATTTTTAAAATTTTACATAGCTCCACCATAATAGAGGCATCAGGAAGTCCTTTACCACACTCCCATTTCGATACCGCTTTAGAAGTTATTCCTAATTTTTCGGCAAGTTGTTCTTGGGTTAAATTTTGTTCTTTTCTTTTATTGGCGATGAATTTACCTATTTTTTCTTGGTTCATATTTCTTGCTCCTTTCAAGACAACTATACAATATTAAGATTAATTTTAACACCTACTATTAGTAGAGTTATATTTTTTTACTTATTCTTTAACTCTATAACTACTAACTCGGGTCGATTATTTATTCTAAATGGTAAAATGCTATTACCAATTCCCCGACTTACAATCATTTTCGTATTACCCATTTCATAAGCCCCACTAGTGTATTTAGGAAACAAACCTTGATTAGGAGCAATTAAACCACCAATAAAAGGAATTCTTATTTGGCCACCATGAGCATGACCTGTCAAAACTAAGTCAAAATTATTTTTAGCATAAACATCTATAAGTTCAGGCCTGTGCGATAATAAGATATTAAATTTATTTTTATCAAATTGAATTGAAGTTAAATTATCTTCTACTATTGTTGAATCATCACTATAAGTATTAAAATTAAAACTTGGATCATCAATACCTATCAAATTTATTTCACTATTATCTTTTTTAATTACTTCTAATTTATCATCTAAAATAGTCACTTTATTTTCTTCAAGTTTATTTTTAAACTCCTCATAGTTCTCTATTCTAGCCTCATGATTACCTGTAACATAATAAATCGGTGCAATATCATTAATTTTTTCCACAAACGATATAGCAATATCTATATTTGTCTTATAAGCATCTATTAAATCACCAGTTATAACTATTATGTTAGGATTAGAATTTTTTATTTCTTTTATTATATCATTTGTTAATTTTTTGAATTTTGTATTATGAAAATCGGAAATTTGGACAATTTTAAAACCTGTAAAATCCTTGGGAATTTTACTACTTTCCACAGTATAAATACTAACTTGTAAATAATTGTTTTCAAAATATAAATATAAACCAATAAAAAACAATAAAATAATACTAATTAAAATAATAATTATTGTTTTTCTTTTTATTTTTTTCATCTTAATTTTCCCATCATAATACTACTTACACTATATTATTCATTATTTAAAATTTCATATTTGACATTTAATTCTTTATCAACACTTATTTTATATTCTATTTTATCGATTAGTTCTTGACTATTAAATGCTGAAACTTCAACAGTGGTTGTTCCTTTTTGCTTAGGAATAAAATGTAATGCTATATTATATTTTTCATTGTCTAAATCCATTTTAGAATTACTATAATCTAATTTTGCTTCCATAATTTCTTCATCTAAAACATTAACAATTATTTTAGGAGATACATAACCATTATTTTCATGAATTAAATTAATGTTCAATAAAACATTAGTATATTTATTTTTTCTTTGATAATTTACTTTATAAAATTCTAATCTTTCTTCTATTCTTTTAATATCTACTTCATATTTTGAAGGATTATTATTAAGTAAATCCTTGACTAAATATTTATCTTTACTATTGATAATAGCATATACTTTATCACTCTTTTGACATAGAAAGTAATAGTTATAAAACTCATCTTCATAAAATTTATCTAGAGCCTCATCACATATATCATTTGATTCATCAAATATTTGCATTTCATAATGTAAAGTATCTAAATTTTCTTTATATAAAGAATTACGATATTTAATCAAAAGAATAAAGAGAATTAAAATTACTACAATGATACAAAAGATTTTTATTAATTTTTTTATATCAATTTTATTTTTTTCAAGCAAGAAAATATTTTTAATTAAATTATCTATTTCTTTTATCTTTAAAACTTTAAACATTAATAAAGAACCACCAACATTAAGAATAATGTCATCAATATCAAATCTACCGACATAACCAATTAATTGAATAATTTCAATACCTAAAACAATAGATAAAATAGTTAGGAAAAAATATTTAAATTTATTTTCTTTTGAAATTAAAAGGGGTAAAAAGAAAGCCATAGGCATTAAAGCCACAAAATTACCAAAAACATTATAAATAATAGTGTTTGTACTGGTTAGATTATTAAAACTTTCAATTAAATATTCATAAATAGTTCGAAAAGGAATTAAATTAACGGACTCTTTTAAATATTCCATATTGGGTTTTATAAATAAAAATCCCTGTCTACCCCATGAACTATCAAATAATGTTAAATTTAAAAATAGTAAAATGTATAATATAAAATATATCCATAAATTTATTTTAAGGGGTTTGTTAGTTTTATAATATTTAGAAAGTAAAATTCCTCCAAAATAAATAAGTAAACAAGATATAACGATAAAAATTAAAGTTGCTTTAAATTCAATTATTACTTCAGGTCTAATAGCAATTAATATATAAAAAACTACTAGAAATAAAGCCAAACAATATAATAAATAACCAAATATTTTCTTTTGCATATTTTTAACTCACTCCTACAAACTATAATTAATCTTTATAACAAGTTGCAAAATCATTTTCTAAATCAAAATCATTTAGATTATTATAAACATATATTTTATAATCATTATTTATTGCTGTTTGATATCCTTCATATTCTTTTTCAAAGTAATTATTAAGTTCTTGAATGATCTTATCATCAGTAGTTTTTAATATTACATAAATTCCTATTTCACTCTTCCTTACATAAGAGTATTCTACATTATTTTTCTCATATGCAATTAAATTTTCTAACTTTTCTTCTTTGGGTACATTTTTTTCAGAAGTTATATAGGCTTCAACCTTGCTTTTAAAGCAATTTAATAATGCATTATTATTTGTATCATCTTCTTTAATAGAACAAGCAAATTTTGTCCCTTTCCAAGTGGTAACTTTTTCATCATCATTACAACGATAATGATTTACAAATAAACCTTTATCAATATAATAAATATCACCACCATGATAAACTTCTCTTATCTTTAATAAGGGACTATTATCAAATATTTTTGCTTGCAAAGTATCAAGTGCAATAATACCAATCAAAACACCTAGAATAATTAAAGTAATTTTCAAACCTTTTTTCATATTGCCTCTCTTTCAACAATATTATAATACATAATTTTAAATATGTCTTAAATAATAGTTATTCTTTATATTCCAATTTTTCTTTTTCATCTATATATTGATAATTCAGATTATTTTTATTGCTAATTACTGATTTTCCTAAATTATTTTCAATATCTTCTCTTGCCACCTTTGCAGCATGGCCACCCATTTTCGCAATAACTTTATTTTGTTCTAAACCATATGGTTTATGTTCTTTAGCTAGTTCACGAGTAGCAATTTCACCTAAATCAGTAAGTGCAATTTCAATATCTGACATATTATCTCTTAAAGATTCTTTTCTAATGCCTTTGTATGCTTTATATTCATTTGCTTTCATACCAGACCATTCTTTATATATTTCATTAGTAAGTATTCCATATTCATAATCTTTAGAAATACCATTTTCTTGCCATATATCAGTTAATTTATTTCTATCTAAAATACCTTTTAATCTGGCTTCAATCCATTTATCAGAGTATCCTCTTTTTCGGTAATAATCGATGGCTCTTTTAATAGCAATTTCCGGATCAAATACTTCATCAATTCTTTCACTACCTAATTTTGCTAACCAAATCTTAAAAGGCTCCGCTTTAGGGGAAGGAATCGATTCAATTAACCTTAAAATTCCTTTAGTGTCTAGAGTATCAGTAGAATAATTTTTTCCATCTTTTTTTGATTTCATTTTCAGTTGTACACATTTTGTGGACAACTCACTTTTTTCTTCTTCGTTCATTCTTTTCTTTAGCATATTCCAATAATTTCTTGGATTATCACTATCAGTTAAAACTGAAATTACATCTACAACACTAAAAAAATAATCTCCCTTTTCACTGTTCCAAACACTTCTTATTTCATTTCCTTCAAATAAATTAATAATTGTCTCTAATTTTGTTTGATTCATACAAAACCTCCTCGATAATAACATTATACAACAAGAACAATTGTTTGACAATATATTTTCAAAAATATTTAAAAAAAGCAAATCTTACAAAAGAGTTTGCTCACATAAAATGTAATTTACTTTCTTTTAAATAATACTTTAAATGTTTGTCTAACAAATGGTTGAATAAAGAATAATTGGGAAAAATACGCAAATGGAAAATTTAAACAAATTAATTTTAACCAATTTGCTAAAAAAGTAAAAATATTAAATCCCATGTAATACGGATAATATAAAAAGGCAGCGATTAAACTCATTACTGGAACCATTATTCCGACTGTGGCACATATAACTGATGTTTCAAAATGAACTGGATCTGTTTTTTTAATGTCAAAGTTTTTACATGCCATTTTAAAAGAAAAAGGTTGACCTATTAACATTTCCGCTAAATAAGCAAAACAAAATTCTGTTAAAACAACAGACCATATAGGTAAATAATGACCAAACATATAAACACCACCAAGTTTATTAATCGCGTTTATTACACTACTTGCACCAGTTAAATTCATAAGTGTTGTTCCATTTACAACATACAAACTATAAAATACATAAGCATGTACTGTAATAATAACAGTAATTAAAGCAAATAATGCTCTTTCAGACTTTTTTGTAGGCATCTACTTCACCTCCTCTTTAGCAACAAAAAACACATATAGACTAGCACCTTTTCTAAATACATTTCTGTAATCAGATTTATGTGCTTAGCACTACATGTGTCAAATGTATTACTAATTTAGTTTAACATAATTTAAATTTTTTTGTAAGATTTTTAAGCTAATTACTAATTACTATTTACAATTATATCTTTTAAAATTTATTTTTCAAATAATATAAAATAGAAATATTCATTATTAAATTTAAACATTCCTATGCCTATCTTAGTAAACTTTTCATTGAAAATATTTTGACAATCTACATCACCAATTTTACAATAATCAACTAGTGACTTATAAACTTGTTGCATATCTTTTCCACCTCTAGAAGAAGACTCGGACATAACATTATCATGTTCTATTCCTAAATCATCTAAAACAGTAGTAAAATATTTACCATTTGGTCTATAGTGTTCATAACTATTCATATATCCTACTTCCATTGCTCTTATAGAGGCTCCTAAAGATAAGTTTTCATCTAATTTATATTCATAAAGACTATTGGCTTTTCTATTTTCATTAATAATATTAAATAATTGGTTTATATCTTGTTTATAAGTATTCAAATTACTACTTGCTTCACTGCGCATTTCTTTAGCATCATCCCTAAATTTATCTAATTCATAATAGGATAGTCTAGAATCTTCAACTTTTTCTTCTGTTCCATCTTTTCTAGTAGTGATTTTATATTTTACAATAGTATATTCTTCTATTCCATATTTATATTCTTTTCTATCAATCTCTTTTTCTTCGTATTTAGTTTCTATAACTGGATTTTCTTCTTTTTTATCAGTTGTTGTTGAATTATTATTGGTAGTGGTATTTGTTTTTTTCTTATTAACTTTTAAAGTAAAATCTTCTTCTGTTTTATTATTACTACTATCTATTGCCACATATTTTAATTTATAAGTGCCCTCTTTATTAAAATCATAATCACCTTCAACTGTAGCTTTTATTTCTTCTTTAGAATTATCACTTACTTTAACATTTTTTAATAAATTTATTTTAGTACCCACGGTTGTACTTAATTCTTTAGAAAACTTAATTGTTGGTTTTTCAGTATCTATAACATTTATTTTAAAAGCATATTCTTTTTCTTCCGCATTTTCTAAATATTTTATAGTTAATTCTTTTTCTCCTAAAGAACTAGTATCTATCTTTTTATCAACATTTACAATTTCGATATCATTATTTTCATCTAGTAAATCGGTAATTTTTACTTCACTATTAATTTCAACATTTAAATTATCTTTTAATTGGATAACTATTTTATTCTCTTCTTCCTTTAAGGCATCTTCAACCTTAGGATTATCTTTAACACTAAATAACTTAACACCTAGGACAACAACTACTGTTAATCCTAAAACCCCTGAAATTATTCCACCAATTATTTTAAACTTTTTTCCTTTCATAAATAACCTCTTTCTTTTAATTATATTATATCGTTTTTCAATTTAATAATAAAGTAATATTTATTCAATAATTTTTTTGGCCACTACGACAAAACGCCCATTTTCTCTTGAATATTCACAAGTAGATAAAGTAATTAATTTATCCCCATATTGAGCTTCTACTCCTGTATCATATTTACTTACCTTTTTAGCATTTTTTACATATTCATTAAATTCATCTTCGCTACTCGCATTAATAAAATAGTAATAACGAAAAACATTAGTTTCATCAGAATAATAAACTCTTGAATAAAAAATGGCTAATATTTCATAGTAGGCATCCTCTTCTAAAGTAGTTAAATTAATAATTTTATGTTCTTCATAAAAATCTTTATTAGCATATTTTATAAGTGGTTCAAACATTAAACCATATTTATTACGATGACCATATATAAGTAAATTATCACTCGTATTTATATCAACATCTTTATCAAAATAGATGGCACCCGCTGAGGATTTTTCATTCTTATAATTATGACTTAAATAAAAATCATTATTGGTAGTTTCTACTATGGGATAATTTATATCAGTTCCTGCAATTTCCAACCAAGAGATAACATTTTCATATTCATTATGAAGTTCCCTTAAATTATTTATTTTTTGTTCATGAATATCGATATCTTCTTTAATATCTATATTATGAAAAGTATTGGAAACATCCTCATAGGTCTTTGAATCCTTATAGGTATTAGTTAATTCAATTATTATATAAGTTATACCTGAAATTATAATTAATACTAATATGCTAATTATAATAGTTTTTACTGGCTTTTTAAGTTTTCTTTTGGTCATGATAATTCCCTCTAATCTAAAAAGTAGAATTAAGTTTTAACCTTAATTCTACTAACTAATTTATTTTAGTCTTTTTTTAAAACTTTAACTAAACACACACTAGCACATAAGACAATCAAACTAGCAAGTCCCACATAACTTGGAACTCCTAATGTCGGAGTACTATCTGCTTTAACACTACTTAAAGCAATTACAAATGGTGATAATTCATCAACTTCAACAGTTACTTTACCATCTGTTACAACTTTAGCAAAGGTTTCAATTGTACCATCACTCTTTTTATGTAATACAGTAACATTTTGTCCATTATAAGTGCTATCTACATTAAATGCTACACTTAATTTTCCTTCATAATTGCCATTTAATTTTACTTCATATGAACCAAGTACTTTACTGCCTTCTAATTTTTTTATTAATTCTTTATAAACATCTGAATTGGTATCTAACTTTTCAACGGTTAAAGTACTATCAATGTCTTTTTTACCAGTAAGTGTTACACCATTATTAGTATCTTCAACACTAGTTTCGTTTAAAACATATTTCTTTGTAAATGTTATTCTATAAACTTCATTACCTTCTGCATCATAACCAATATATTCACTAGTACTTTCAGGTTTTAATGCAACACTTTTTTCATCATAAACATAATTAACATTATAATGTTCTTTAACATCACCATTCGCAGCATGATAATATACTAGCGGAAAATTGACACCAAGACCATCAGGAAATTCTTCTTTATCATAAGTTACATCACCATCTACAACTTTGACAACATTATCTAAGAACATATTATAAGTAAGATTAAATGTAATGCTATTCTCGCCAAATTCTTTTTTAAATTTATCAAATAATTCGGTACCAGCATAAACTGTTTTACCATCTATTAAAGCCTTATATACATCATAATCATTTATCTTGATTAATAAAGTATTACCTTCAATAGAATAATCAAATACTTTACCAGTATAATTATCATTTGCCCATTCAAAATCGACAAAAGTTTTACCATCAACTTCAAGAGCTCTAACATTAGGTATCACTACCATAAATATTGTTAATAAAAATACAGTCATTAATATTTTTTTCATTATTTTTTCCATAATCTTTTCTCCTTTAAATTAATATTTCTTTAAAACTTTAACTAAACATACCCCAGCGCATAACACAAGTAAACTAGCAAGTCCAACATAACTTGCAACTCCCAATGTCGGAGTACTATCTGCTTTAACACTACTTAAAGCAATTACAAATGGTGATAATTCATCAACTTCAACAGTTACTTTACCATCTGTTACAACTTTAGCAAAGGTTTCAATTGTACCATCACTCTTTTTATGTAATACGGTAACATTTTGTCCATTATAAGTATTATCTACATTAAATGCTACACTTAATTTTCCTTCATAATTACCATTTAATTTTACTTCGTATGAGCCAAGTACTTTACTACCTTCTAATTTTTGAATTAATTCTTTATAGACATCTGAATTAGTATCTAATTTTTCAACAGTTAAAGTGCTATCAATATCTTTTTTGCCAGTAAGTGTTACACCCATGTTTGTATCTTCGACACTAGTACTAGCAAGTTCATATTTAAATGATAATGTACCATAATTAGCATTAGCGTAATAATTATATTCATCATATTGAGTTTTATCTGTATAAATTAATTCAGCATCACTAGCATAGTTTCTTATAATGAAATAACCACCATTCCATGTATTCATAGACATTCCTAAAGTTCTACAACCATTAACCCAAGTTGGTACATCATTACCATCATCATCACTATATACTATATAATCTGCTAAAGTTCCACCATATATTAATTCATAATATTTACCTTTTTCATCTTGTCCAACATAATATTCTTGATTATCTCTATCAACATCTAAATATAAGAAACTATGTTCTTCATTTTTAAAAATATAATCAGCAGTACTTCTTTCTAATTCTTTAGGTATATAGATTTTAACACTAACCCCAACTATACCTTCTAAAAGATCTGGTTGATTTTCTACTGGTTCTAGATATTTTTCTAATTTTTTAAAAACATCAGGATAATTTTTTTCAGTAATATTTTCGCCAGAAATTAAAGCATGGTATAAATCATAATCTTTAATTTTCAAGGTAATTACCCCATTTTCAAAAGTATAATCAAATAATTCTTCTTGACTATCCATTAAATAACTAATTGTTATATAATCAGATAAATCGATTTTATTAGTTCCAACAAAAAGGGGTTCTATATAATTATTCGTACGATTGTCTAAATCTTCTGAATATTTAGCCATTAATGTTTTAAATTCTTCTTTGTCAGTAACTAATTTCGTAACACTAACATAATCCTTTGCATCATCTTCGGCCCTAACCATTGTTGGTACTACAAATAATACCATTGCTAAACATAATATTGTTGTAAATAAGTTTTTAATTTTTCCTCTCATTCACATTCTCCATTTCTATTTTTATTATAGTATTCCCCCCCCGATTGTCAATTTTTTTTACAAAAATTCTCGAATTATTCTGTAAACTTTTTATTTAACTTCCCGATTTTTTTTATTCGGGATTTTAATTTTGCAATTTTTAAGGGGACTATTTATA
>CANQHT010000031.1 GCA_947623705.1 uncultured Bacilli bacterium | reverse complement strand
TTTTCGTTTTATTATTTAATTAACTTATTTATTGGTGTTTGATTTTAATCACTCACCCGTACTTATTCTACACTATCAATTCAACGTAATTGTTGAAATTTCTTTTTTGTCCGGTACTTTAATGACAAATGTTTGGTATAATATTTATGGAACCTTAATAGGTTGGGTGTTGCTAAACTTCTATAAAAGAGGGGAGGCGGTTATTATGAAAAAGAAAGATTTATTAATCTGTTCTTTAGTAATAATAATTTTTCTTTTGTTACTATTAATATTTATTTTAATATAATAAAATAAATCCACCTAACTCATTTATGATTTAGGTGGAAATCAACAAATTATTTGGCAACACTCAACAACGTAAAATATTAAGTGTTCCTTTTTTATTTTATGTCAATTTCTTTGACATATTCATAATAACATAAAATTAAATTTTTGACAAGTCGATCGAATTCAACGTAATTGTTGAAATTTCTTTTTTGTCCGGTACTTTAATGACAAATGTTTGGTATAATATTTATGGAACCTTAATAGGTTGGGTGTTGCTAAACTTCTATAAAAGAGGGGAGGCGGTTATTATGAAAAAGAAAGATTTATTAATCTGTTCTTTAGTAATAATAATTTTTCTTCTATTATTATTACTATTTATTGCAATAAAATAAAGAAAAATACCTAACTCATCAAATGAATTAGGTAAAAACAATCAAATTGGTAACACCCAACAATGCAAAATATTAAGTGTTCCTTTTTTATTTTATTCAAGTTTCCTTGACATATTCATAATAACATAAAAGTTATTTTTTAGCAAGTCAAGGTAATTAAAAATATTAGTTTACAAGTATGATGTAAATAGTATGCATTTAGACTTTAAAAACTAATAAATGTATGTTAATAATATAGATGGGAATGAAGGAGGAGTAACGAAGAATGGCAAACAAAAAAGGAAAAATTGATGATGTAGTAGAAAAAGTAGTTGAAGAGGTTAATATTGATGAGACAACTAGGAAAAAATTGAAAGGTCAAATGCAAAAGGAATTTGAAAAATATAAAAAAGATGTTTTAGAAGATAATATTGATTTATATGATGAAAAACCTTTTATTCAAAAAATAGTTTTTATAATAGTTGGTATAGTATTCTTTCCTGTAGGATATGCTTTATATTTCTTAATTAATAATAATAAGAAGTATAGTTGGCAAGCTAATTATTTAGTTAAAGCCGCTACTGTAGGTTTAATCTTGTTTTTAGTAATGATTGTTTTTAAATTTACATCAAATATTGTCGAAATTACTATTGAATAAATAACAAAAAAGCGACCGGTTAGAGTCGTTTTTCTATGTAATCTTTTAGTTGTAAAAAGTTATTACAATATTATGGTGTCCCCGAGGTGATTCGAACACCTGACCGATCGCTTAGAAGGCGATTGCTCTATCCAGCTGAGCTACGGAGACGTCTGGAACAATTAGATTATATAACAATATTTGGAAGATTTCAATAAAAAATAGTCAAAAATTGAAAAAGATAAAAATATTGAAAAAGTTAAATTATGAAATCGGCGATAAGAAATATAAAATAAATGAATATTTATAAAAATTATAATTAATTATTAAATCTTGCATTGAATTATAAACATATGTTTGCTATAATATATAACACAGGAGGTATCTTATGAATCAAGATAAAATGCATTTAATTAACAAAATATTTAATAATGAAACAATTAGAACTGTTTGGGATAAAGAAAGTGAAAAATATTTTATTAGTGTTGTAGATATTGTAAGAGTTCTAACTGATAGTAAAAATCCTAGACATTATTGGAATGTTTTAAAAGGCCGTTTAAAAGACGAAGGAAATGAAACGGTCACAAATTGTGACCAGTTGAAACTAAAAGCCCAAGATGGCAAATATCGTTTAACGGATGTTGTTGATATTGAAGGAATGTTTAGAATAATTGAATCAATTCCCAGTAGAAATGCTGAACCTATTAGGGAGTGGTTAGCAAAATTAGGAAGTGAAAGAATAGACGAAACATTTGATCCCTCATTAGCGGTACAAAGGGCAATGGATTTATATAGATTCAAAGGTTATGATGAAAAGTGGATTTCTAAGAGAGTTAAAGGAATTCAAGATAGAAAAGAGCTCACTGATGTATGGAAAGATGGCGGAATTACTGAGGCCAAAGAATATGCAATTTTAACAAATGAAATTTATAAAGAATGGTCTGGAATGACAGCAAAAGAATATAAAACGTTTAAAGGTCTTAGAAAAGAATCTCTAAGAGATAATATGAGTGATGTTGAAGTAACACTAGCTGATTTAGGTGAAATCTCCGCTAGAGAAATAGCTAAAAAGAATAATCCCAAAGGGTTGGATGAAAATATTGTAGTTGCTAGACGAGGTGGTAAAATTGCTGGCAATGCTAGAAAAGAATTAGAAAAAGAGTTGGGTGAAAGTGTTATAACTAGTAATAATGCATTAAATTATGAATATACATCTGAAAAAGAAATTGAAATGAAGTAAAAACAACTAAAAAAGATATTGAATACTAAATATGACTGTTTAGATAAAAGAGACATCAATTAAATTATTATCGACAAAAAATATTGTTTCATTAATGTTATAAGTATCTCTTATGGATAGAGCAATCGAATACTTGACTTCTTCGATAATCGAATCACCATCTAAAGATAAAACTTCATTATTAAAACTTAAATTAACCGAATTTTCTAATATTTCATAATCGAGTAATTCAGCTGAGGCGGTAAGATAACTAACTAAATTGGTTTGGTAAGTCGGGGAGGTTTTTAATTTTTCAATAATTATTTCGACCTTTTCATTTTGCGAATTAGCAATAGTGGTCACCGGAGTATAATAAGAATAACCATCAACCTTACTTATATAATAAGTAGTAACTTTGGAAATATCTTTCATACTATCTAATTCATAAACTTTATTAATACCATAACTACGGTCTAAAATATTGGGTAATACTTTTTTACTATGGGGTAGGGTTTTTAAATTTTCACCTTCAATAAAAATCATTATTTTATCGACCCCTTTAATTTCGGTTAAAGAGAAAATTATAGCTTCGAGCATTTTTTCTTCATTATTTTTATCGACATTTAATAATTCTTTCGAAAAATTTATTTTTAATAAGCCATCATTTAAGTCTTTGGATAAAACTTTAGTATTCTCGGGAATAACTTTCCGAAAATTATCGGGAATATGCGCATTATCGTGATTAATAGTTAAATTTTCAATAACTTCTAAAATTTCGGTATCGATATCATTACTTTTTTTAATAACTTCAAAACGACTGACTAAATTATTATCATCAATTAAATATATGGGCATCGTAACTGGATCACTATAAGTAAGTGTGGTCTCAATATTTTTTAATTCCCGGCTTGGATACAAATAAATAATTAATAAGAATATTAAAGATAAAGTAACAATCAAAAATTTTTTATAAGCGAATTTTGTTAACAATGTAACCACCTAATTAATTATATTTTCTAAAAAAAATTCTAACACTAAAAAAGAAATGAATAGACCATTTCTTCCAAGTTATATGGCGAGTTCACCTAATTTTAATAATTCGACAACAGCTTGAGCCCGACTTTTAACTCCTAATTTTTGCATCGTATTGGAAATATGATTACGGACAGTTTTTTCACTTATTCCTAAAAATTCAGCAATTTCTTTCGTTGTTTTATTTAAAACTAATAATTCAAAAACTTCTTGTTCTCGCGCTGTTAATATTCCTTTAGTCATAATCCTTCCTTTCAATTCATAATATTTTATGTTAATGAAAAAGAATCTGTGTAATTAATTAGGAATATTTCTTATTTTAAAGCATTTTTATCATCAATTTTACCAAGTAAATAATCCATAGAACGATGATACTTACTAGCAAGACCAAATAAAAGAGTGGTAGATATTTGATAATGCCCATATTCATAGCCGGTCCAGGTACTTCTTGAGGTATTTAATACTTTTGCCATCGCCATTTGGGTTAATTTTTGCTCTTTTCTTAGTTCCTTTAATCTTTCTGCCATTAATTTTGCATCAATATTAATGCGCATTTTGGGATAATTCTTATGTTTATTTAAACCTAAAGCATAATCCACGGAGATATCAAAATAATTACATAAAGTATTTAAATGTTTTAAAGGAATGGTATCTCTACCTATTTCATAAGAAGTATAAGTCGTCCGGTCAATTTGCAAAACATTAGCAATATCTTTTTGATTTAAGTCTTTATCTTCTCTTAATAATCTTATATTTTGAATATTTATTTTTTCCATTTTTAAGCACTTCCTAAGCGTAATTATAAATGGTAAAAATTGGTAATTAATGAAATGTGGAGTTATTCAGACAAAAATGTTGAAAATTTAAGACAATTATGTTATACTCAATTTGTTAAGTAAGAAATTACTTAATATGCTGTCATGATATTCTAATTTATTTAGGATATTCATTGAAACATAGCCACATTGAGATTGGAAAATCTCGAAAAGAAGAAAGATAACCATTCATATCTTTTTTCTTTTTTTATACTAATTTTTTAAAAAAATTGTCGTTTTTTTGATACAAATTGGTTATTTTATAGTAAAATTAAAGTATGAAACATTTAATGGATATGAATATAGTAGAATTAGAAAATTATTTTGTAAGTCTAAATGAAAAAAAATTTAAAGCCTTACAAGTTTTTGAATGGTTATATATTCATAGAGAAAAAGATATTAATAATTTTAGTAATTTAAAAAAAGAATTAAGAGATAAATTAAAGAATGATTTTAAATATGATTTTATTACTATTAAAAAATATGAAACGGGTAAAGATGTTAAAAAATATTTATTTGAATTAAGTGATCATAATTATGTGGAAGCTGTTTTAATGTATCATGATTATGGGAAAAGTGTGTGTATTTCCAGTCAAGTTGGTTGCAATATGGGGTGTAAATTTTGTGAAAGTGGCCGCTTAAAAAAGGTCCGAAATTTAGAAACTTATGAAATGGTTGAGCAAATACTTTTAATTGAAGAAGATATTAAGGATAGAATTCAAAGGATAGTTATAATGGGGATTGGGGAACCTTTTGATAATTATGATAATGTTATTAATTTTTTACGAATTGTTAATCATCCTAAAGGACTAGGTATTGGGGCCAGACATATTACAGTTTCCACTTGTGGGTTAGTACCGAAAATCAAAGAATTTAGTGATTTAGACTTACAAGTTAATCTTGCTTTAAGTTTACATGCGCCGAATGACACTATTCGAAATAAAATAATGCCCATTAGTAAAGTGTACACAATTAGTCAAGTAATGGACGCAATTAAAGAATATTTAGCAAAAAACAATAGACGGGTTACTATTGAATATGTTATGCTTAATATGGTAAATGATAGTGATGAATGCGCATATGAACTAGCCAGTCTCTTAAAAGGACTTAATGTCTATGTTAATTTAATTCCTTATAATGAAACGAATAATTTAGATTTTAAGAAAAGTCAAAGAATTAATGAATTTAAAGATATCTTATTAAAAATGGGAATTAATGCAACAGTTCGAAGAGAATTTGGTGGTAGTATCAGTGCGGCATGTGGTCAACTTAGAAGTAAAGAGGTGTAAGAATGAAAGCTTGTTATATGACAGATTCAGGACGAGTTAGAAGCCATAATGAAGATAGTGTAACTATTTTAAGAAATGAAAGTAATGAATATTTACTTATTGTTGCAGATGGTATGGGTGGACACCGGAAGGGCGAAGTTGCTTCCAGTATTGCGGTTTCTCATTTAGGTAAAAGATTTAATGAAACACCAAGTATTGGTTCCAAGTTAGATGCCGTTAATTGGCTTAATGATAATGTTAATGAAATAAATAAAGAAATATTAGAATATGGGGAAGAAAATATTGATTCCAAAGGTTTAGGAACGACAGTCGTTGTGGCCTTATATACGAAAAATTATTTAATATTCGGTAATATTGGGGATTCTTCTGGTTTTGTTTTAAAGAGTAATAAATTACATAAAGTTACGCATGACCATACATTAGTTAATCTTTTAGTCGATGCCGGTAATTTAACGGAAGAAGAAGCCAAAAATCATCCGAAGAAAAATGTTTTAATGAAAGCTTTAGGGGCGGCCGAAAAAGTTGATTTAGATATTTTTGATATTGTCGAGATGGATTTTGATGCCATTATGTTATGTAGTGATGGCTTAACCAATATGTTAACGGAAGAACAAATTGAAAAAGTATTGATTGATCCGGAATTAACGGCGGAAGAAAAAGTAGAAAAATTAATTAGAAAATGTAATGCGCGCGGGGGTAATGATAATATATCAGTAGCATATCTTGTAAGGAATGGTGATTAGTATGATAATGAAAGGACAAAAAATAAGTGACCGTTACCAAGTTATCAAAAGTATTGGTGAAGGGGGAATGGCCAATGTTTATTTAGCCTATGATACAATATTAGATCGGAATGTCGCAGTTAAAGTTTTAAGAGGGGACCTCGCGAGTGATGAAAAGTTTGTTAGAAGATTCCAAAGAGAAGCTTTAGCGGCCTCAAGTTTATCGCATCCCAATATTGTGGAAGTTTATGATGTTGGGGAAGATAATGGCGAATATTATATCGTTATGGAATATATTGAAGGTAAACACTTAAAACAATTAATTAAGAAACGGGGTAAATTAACCGTATCAGAAGCTGTAGATATTGTTATGCAAATAACGGATGGTTTGTCTGTAGCCCACGATTCTTATATAATTCATAGAGATATTAAACCGCAAAATATTATGATTTTGGAAAATGGCTTAGTTAAGATAACAGACTTTGGAATTGCGATGGCGATGAACTCCACCCAACTAACGCAAACTAATTCGGTAATGGGTAGTGTTCATTATCTTCCTCCAGAGCAAGCGAGTGGTAAAGGTTCAACTTTACAAAGTGATATTTATTCAATTGGAATTTTATTTTATGAACTTTTAACAGGTAAACTACCATTTAAAGGCGAAAATGCCGTAGAGATTGCTTTAAAACATTTAAAAGAACCACTTCCATCAATTCGTGATGAACTTCCTAATATTCCGCAAAGTGTAGAAAACATTATTATTAAAGCAACGGCGAAAAATCCTAAAAATAGATATACTGATGCAAGAGAAATGCACGAAGACTTAAAAACTTGTTTAGACCCAACTAGAGCCAATGAAGAAAAGATTAAATTAAAATATCAAGAGATAAGTGATGATACAAAAGTTATTAAACAAGTAAAAGAAGAAGCAAAAAAGAATACAGAAAGTAAAAATGTTAATAATAAAAATAGCGATACAGAAGTTATTGCAAAGAAGATTACGGGTGATGAATTGAAAAAGCAAAATAAAACATTAATTAGACTAGCCTCAATATTTACAGGCTTAGTTATTGTTGTAACATTAGTTTTTGTTATTATTATGGTAACTAGTAAAAGAAGTACGATATCAGTTCCAGATGTAACAGGTAAAACAACAACGGAAGCCATTAAAATGCTTCAAGATGCCGGTTTTAAAGTAACTGATGATGAGGAAATGGTTTCATCTTTAGATATTAAAGTTGGTAATGTTGTAAGAACCTCTCCTTTAGCGGGTTCCGAAAGAAAAAAAGGTAGTGAAATTAAATTATATATATCATCTGGCGATGAAACAATTTTAATTGAAGATTATACTAATAAAAATTATTTAGAAATTAAAGGTAGTCTAGAAGCCAGAGGGTTAATTGTTAATACCGAAGATGAAGTTGTTGAAACTGATAGTGATTTTAAAGATGATGAAATAGTTCGTCAATCAGTTGAAGCTGGAGAATCTTTAAAGAAAGGTCAAAGTATTACTTTATATGTGGCAAGAGTTGGTATTCCATATCCGGATTTTGCCGATGGTTCTTATACTTTAGATGATGTTAGAGAATTCTGTGAAGATAATGAATTAAAATTAGAAGTAGTAGAAACTGCTAGTGATACGATGTTAGATGGTACAATCTATGACCAAAGTAGAAAAGCTGGTTCAAGAGTATCAAAGGGTGCAACATTTAAGATTTATATTTATCGTAATGAAGGAATAGTTGATGATAATCCTGATGGTAATGGGGATCAAGATTTAAGTTAGGTTTATATGTTAGAAACAGGTTTAATTACAAAAGTTAATAGTGATACCTTTACAGTAAAGTATCAAGATAATTATTATGATTGTAAGGCAAGAGGTAAATTTCGCAATGAACATTTTAAACCTTTAGTGGGAGATATTGTTAACTTTAATAAAGATAAAAAAGTAATTGAAGAAGTAACTACAAGAAAGAATGTTTTAGAGCGTCCACCAGTAGCTAATATTGATATTGCTTTAGTAGTTACTTCCCTAAAAAAACCCGATTTAAATTTAACTCTTTTAGATAAATTACTAAGTATTATTACCATTAAAGGTATTACACCCATTATTGTTCTTACTAAATTAGATTTACTTACTAAAGAAGAATTACAAGATATAACTAATTTATTTAATTATTATAAAAAAATAGGTTATTTAGTTTATACTAATGAAGAAATATCTTCTTTAAAAAAGGCTTTAAAAAATAAAATTGTGACGGTATGTGGTCAAACGGGTGCGGGTAAAAGTACCTTAATAAATTATTTTGATGAGAATTTAAATTTAGCGACGAATGAAATAAGTGAAGCCTTAGGAAGAGGTAAACATACTACTAGAATTGTAGAATTATTTGAAATATTGGATTTTTATATTGTGGATACTCCGGGATTTTCGGCCCTTGATTTAGTTAATTATTCTATAGAAGATATTCAAAATAGTTTCTTGGAATTTAAAAATTATACTTGTAAATTTAATGATTGCAAACATTTAAAAGAAATTGGGTGTGGTATTCTAGAAGGAGTAGATAAAAAAGAAATATTATTAAGTAGATATAATAATTATGTAAGATTTATAAAGGAGTCTAGTGATGATCGCAGTAAGTTATTTAAAAAGTAAATTTAGTAAAGAAGAAACCATTAGAAATATTGATAATAGTGATGCTGATTTAATTCATGTTGATTTAATGGATGGTTTATATGTAGAAGAGAAAAATTTTACTATTGAAGAAGTACTAAATGATTTAAAAAATACTACTAAACCTTTAGATATTCATTTAATGGTTAAAGAACCTCTTAATTATCTAAAAGATTTACTTACTTTAAATAATATTTGGATGATTACATTTCATTTAGATAGTACATCTAATATTGAAGAAACAATAAAGTTTATTAAAGATAATTATATTAAAGTAGGGATTGCTGTTAATCCAGATGAATCATTAGATATTATATATCCTTATATAAATAGAATAGATTATGTTTTAATAATGAGTGTCTATCCCGGTAAAGGAGGTCAAAAATTTATTCCCGATGTAATTGATAAAATAAAAGAATTACAAGATAAAAATATTTATATAGGTATTGATGGGGGAATAAATGAAGAAACTATTAAATGTCTAAAAGATTTAAGAGTAGATAATATAATAAGTGGTTCATATGTCTGTTTAAGTGATGATATGAATGCAAGTATTAATGAATTGAAAGAAAAATAATTCTTTCTTTTTTTAATTCTGAGAAATAATACTTTATCAAATATGCTATAATAAATAAGGTGAATTGCTATGAGAGAAAGTATAAAAATAAAAACTGAAAATTTTAATTTTAAGTTTAGAGTATCTGGAATTGTTATAAATGATAATAAAATATTGTTAGTTGATATGGATGATAGTGGTTTTCTATGCTTACCGGGAGGATATGTAGAACTTGGCGAAACAACAGAACAAGCTATATGTCGAGAGATGCAAGAAGAATTAGGCTATAAATTAGAAATCGTAAAATATTTAGGAGTAGTAGAAAATTTTTTTGTTAATAAATATAGTAAAACAATGCATGAAATATGTTTTTATTATTTACTAAAGCCATCTAAAGGTGAAAAAGCTATATATACTGATTATAGTTTAATTGAAAATGATAAAGGACATAATATTAAATTAAATTTTAAATGGATTAATATTGATACAATAGATGAATATGATATTCGACCAAAATTTTTAAAAAAGATTGTAAAGTCTAAATCATTAACTATCAATCATGTAATTTTTAATGAATTAAATAAAAACTAGTTATATACAATGAAAATTAGTATAACCCTAAAAGTTATGCTTTTTCTTTTGTCAAATTGTGACAAGTTTTGTCGAAAGTATTGCAAATTATTTCTAAATCATTTTTAATATATTTTTGAAGCAAGAAGACTAGTATAAAAAATAATCTTGCTATATAATTAAAAGTGAGGAATGATTATATGTTAAAATTAAAGAATGTTTCAAAGTATTATTATCAAGATGGAGTTATCGCTGCTGGTTTTACCAAAGTTAATTTAGAACTCCATTTAGGGGAATTTGTTGTTATTACAGGTGAATCAGGTTCCGGTAAATCAACTCTTTTAAATGTTTTATCTGGTCTTGATACTTATGAAGATGGGGAAATGTATATTAATGGCGAAGAAACTAGTCATTATACCGAAGAAGATTATTTAGAATATCGCAGAAAGTATGTTAGTAATATTTTTCAAAACTTTAATTTAGTTAATAGTTATACAGTTTATGAAAATATTGAACTAGCTATGCTTTTAAATGGGAAGAAGAAAAGGGAAGTTAAAAAATATATTAATGAACTTATTGATAAAGTTGGTTTAAAAAAATATAAAAATACTTTAGCGTCTAAACTTTCGGGTGGCCAAAAACAAAGAGTAGCTATTGCCAGAGCTTTAGCGAATGATACACCCATAATTGTCGCCGATGAACCAACTGGGTCTTTAGATAGTAAAGCTGCGGGTAGTATTCTTAAATTATTACACGAAATAAGTCAAGATAAACTAGTTATTGTGGTAACCCATAATAAAGCGGAGATTGAAGAATATGCGACTCATTTAATTAGAATGCATGATGGAAAAATATTAGAAAATAAAATTGTTAAAGAAATAAATTTAGATAGTGAAATAACTGCTAAAGAAGTTAAAAATATTAGTAATTTGAATAAAATAAGACTTGGTTTAAGAAATGCTTTTAATATTCCGATTAAATTTTTGCTTATGGTCATTATCTTTGCCTTAATTATTATTACTCTTGGAACATTCTATGGCGCCACGGAAATGGCTAAAAATGAAGAAGTTGAATATGCTTACAATTATTATTTTCAAAATACTTCTGATAAAAGAATTATTATAAGTAAAAGTGATCATTTAGTAATAAGTGATGCGGATTATGAAAAAATAAGTAAGTTAGATGGTATTGATTATATTGTCAAAAATGATTTACTTAATGATTATAATTTAAATATGTATAGTGATAATTTTTATTTAAATGGTAGTATAAGAAATGATATTTTAAAAGTTGATGTTGGAAAAAAGCCTTCTAAAAAAGATGAAGTAGTGATTATTGGTAATAAAGATGATTGGTACTTATCTTCTATGCAAGAAGATTTATTACAAGATACCTATACTTATGATGATAACTATAATGGGGATAAATTAAAAATAGTGGGTATTGTGTATGATGATAGTCTAAATTATAATTATGAATTTTATCTTAATGACGAATTAAAAAAAGATATACTTACTCGGATGTATACGGAAATGTTTGATATAACGATTAAATTAAATAATAATTATTTTGGGACTGATAAAACTAATTATTTAAAAGTATTACCTAGTAGTGTAGTTAAAGAAGGAGAAGCCTACATTAGAGATGATGCAAATAATTATTGTGATAATTATAATTGTTTAAATAAAAATATTAATGTTTCCGTAAGTAATATTTATTATAAAGAAGATATTGATTTAAAAATAACGAATATTTATACTTATGATAATGCTAAAAAATTATTAAATGTCGATTATAATAATAGTTATGATACAGTATATATAAGTGAAGAAGATTATAATAAATTATATAATAAAGGCAATTATCAAAGTAGTGTCTTTATTAAAGATGTTAAAGATTTAAATAAAATAAATAATAATTTACAAACTTTAGGATATAAGACTTTAAGTTTAAGAGATAGTAAAGCGAATGATTTAGAAATGATTATGCAAATATTTAAAATATTTAAATTAATTATGACTTTAGGATTTATCTTTGTTTTATTCTTTATTACATATTTTATTATTAAAATTATTTATAAATCTAGAAATAGTTATTATGTTACTTTAAGAACTTTAGGAAGTACTAAAGGAGTATGTGTTAATATTTTAATGAATGAAATAGTTACTTTAGCATCATTTACTTATTTATTATTCTTAATGTTTATTAGTTTAATTAAGAAGAATATTATTAAGATTACTTATTTTCAAAATATATCCAAGTATTTAGGTTTAAGTGAATATTTAATTATCTATGTAATATTATTAGTAGTATCTATTTTAATTGCGTACCGTTATGGAAGGAAGATATTTAAAAATTCCATTATTAAAAATTATGGGGAA
>CANQHT010000030.1 GCA_947623705.1 uncultured Bacilli bacterium | reverse complement strand
GATATATTTTGATAATTTAATGATATCAAAAAAAGGTTGTTTAATCAACTTAGAGAGTTAAATAGGTATGGCTAATGGGTCATATCTATTTTTATATTTTTAAAAAACTGTCCGTAGGTAAGTACTTATGGTACTAACTATCTCGGTAGTCATTTTGCCTAACTTAAATAAAAAATCTTTTTTTACTAAAATATCATGATACTCAGCATCAAATTTACCAACTTGTAAAGCATAGATTACCGTACCTAAACTATCAATTTTCATAACATCACTTCTTTAAGTAATTATTATAACAAACAAAAGAAAAAGAATAAACATTAATTTGCTTATTCCATAGGATTTAAAACTAAAATAGCTCTTTCTTTTAAATTTAAGTTATGCATAAAATTAATTACTTCTTCATAAGTGATATTTTCATATAATTCTTTGACATTTGGCACAACATCGCCATAATTTAATATTTCATCTTGTAATAGACTATTAACAGTTTCCATATCTTCATAGTCTAAGATTAATGAAGCAATATTAGCATTTTTCATCCGATTAAATGTCTTTTCATCCATTTCTAAATTATCAAATTTTTTATTTACTAATTTAATTATTTCATCGGTATATGGACTATCAACTGTTAGCATAATAATTACATAATCATCAAAGTATTCCACAAAATAAGATAAACCACTGATAAGTTCTTTTTCAAGTAAATTATCCCGAAAATCACTAGTTACCCCAAAATTGGCTTTTAAAATTAAATTTAAATACAAACGAATATGAAATAAATCCGTATCTTTAAAATTACTTAAAGGCATTTTAATGCCAAATTTAATCTTTCTACTAGTGACATTAACACTGACCTCATCATAAGCTTTCTTAACTTTTTTTGGTTCTTTGGGAATAAATCTTTCGGGATTTGTATATTTCGGAAATTCTTTACTCTCTTGATTTTCTTTAATCTTTTGAAGCATTTCATAAGGGTTAAAGTTACCCGTTACAATTAAAAACATATTCTCAGGATGATAATACGTACCAAAAACTAACTTGATATCATCCAAAGTAATTTCTTTAATATCTTCTGGTTCTCCGGTGATTATATACCGTTGTTCATAATTATGGAAAATATTTTCTAAATGTTTAAATAAACTGGTGGTATAAGGATCATCTGTCCCCATCTTGGCTTCTTCCATAATAATTCCTTTTTCATTGCTAATAATACTTTTTGTAAAATAACCTTTTTGAACAAAATCTAATAAATGTAAAACATTTTGCGTTGGATTATCACTACCTAAAACTTGATAATTTGTATAATTAAAAGTTGTAAAAGCATTGGTATCACAACCGTGAGCATTATAATAATCATGGGCCGTTACTCCTTTATCTTCATTAAATTTAACATGTTCTAAAAAATGAGCTACGCCTTTCGGAATAGTATAAGTTTTATTGCCTATTTTAAAAGTATTAAACACAGAACCATATTTAACTGATAAAGTACCATAAAAAGTATTTAAACTTTTTTTAACCCACATATAAACTCTTAAACCATTATTTAACTTTTCATAATAAATAGTTTCATTTAAACCTTTTAATTTAATCTCTTCCATTATTTAGCTCCCTTACTATTTGGTACTTGAACAAAAACAGTATTTAATTTTAAACTCTTGGCACATTTAATTAAATCTTCTTTTTTTACTTCCTTAACTAATTTAATTCGCTCTTCAATAAGGGGAATATCATCATAATAATTAAATTCATAATTATTTAAAATGGCGACATTATTATCTAAACCTAATTTTAAAGACATTCCTAAATTTCTTCTAGCATCTTCAAATTCTGTATCATTAAACTTTCCTTTAACCATTTCATTGATAGCTTTTTGAATTAATTTTTGGGCTAGTTTAACATTATTCTCATCTAATGAGACTTCAATAACCAAAAGTTCATCATATTTTAAATATAAACTCCGAACCGCATAACATAAAGAATTCTCCATTCTTAACTTTTGATATAATCTAGATGTTAATCCACCATTACCAAAAATATAATTAAAGACATGAAAATCAATATTGCGTAACTTTTTAGGTAAATCATGAACATTATAAATCATGACTAAAGTGCTTTGAATAAAATTAGCGGGCTCTTCAATTTTTATTGGTTTACTTCTTAGTTTATTACCCACTACTAAAGATGGTTTATTCAATTTAATAATCCGATTTTTAAAATTCTCTTTAATTATTTTGGTGGCTTCATCCATATTTAAGTTCCCGATTAAAAAGATATCACAATTAGATTTAAATAAATCTAAGTAAGCTTCATATAAACTACTTGGCGTAATTTTTTCAATATCTTCTTTTGTTCCCATAACTCGGTAAGCACTTGGAGAATTAATATCCATCTTTTCTAAAGCGGTAGTAAGGGCTAGTTTATCCACAGATTCTTTTAAACTTTCCACCTCTTCTAAAACACTCTTTTTCACAATATTAAAATTAGTTAAATCAAATTCTTGATTTTTAACCCGGGGATTATTTAAAACTTCAAAAGGAAATTTTAAAATATTTTCTAAATATTTCGGATCGTTGATATATTCGGGGGCAATAAACTCTAAAACAAAAGAAATCGTAAATAAATTACCAACTTTATTAGTTACCCCATAGAAAATTGATTTATATAATTCTTCTAGACGAATCGCCATATCTTTTCTTCTTTGATATTTTTTTGAACAATCTGATAAAATATCGGCTAGAAAAGTAAATATCGGCATCTTTTCTTTTTCAACTTCCCGACTAAAAATTATTTCCATTCGTACAGTTTTAAATTTATCAGTTTTTACTGTATGAATTTGATATGAATTACAATCACACTTTTTATATTCCATAGCACACCTCTAAAACTATTATAGCACATTTACAATTATTTATGAGTTTTTAATCCGGTTATATTCTTGAATTAAAAATTCATCAGTCATTCCCGCAATATAATCAATTACTATCCGATTAACACTGTTACTTTGATATTCTTTATTCATTTGTAAATAATAATGATTATAGATTTTTTCAGACTCATCTTTATTAGTAAGAGCCTTCTTATAATAATCAAATAATTTATTAAATACTTCTTTTAATTTAGCGACTTCTTCACTACTTAAGGCTTTATTATAGATATTTTCATAATTAAATTTTTTTAAATTAACAATGGCCTTAAAGATATCCGGACTTAATTCAATATAATTTTTATCATAACTATTTTTAATAATATCAACAATTATTGTATTAACCATATTCCGGTTTTTAACCCCTAAAACATTTTTAATATCTAAAGGAATATCTTCTTCTTTAATAATCTCTAATCTAATGGCATCTTCAATATCTTTACCTAAGTAAGCAATCATATCACTAATTCTTACCACACAACCTTCTAAAGTCATGGGCTTTAGTTCTTTTAAAACATTTTTATCTTGATAAGACTTATGATATTCTTCTAAAAATTCTTCTTTACTTTTTTCTTTTGGAGTATATTTTCCTAAAGCAAATTCCCCATTATGACACATAATAGCATCTAAAACAGGTATAGTTATATTTAAACCTTCTCCATAATTTTCCACATCCATTAGTATTCTTACACTTTGAATATTATGATTAAAATAACCTTCTTTATTATTTAAACTAATTTCATTTAAAATACTTTCCCCCACATGACCAAAAGGGGTATGACCTAAATCATGCCCTAAAGAAGCGGCCTCGATTAAATCTTCATTCAAATTTAAGGCTCTTCCTATTGTTCTTGCTATTTTACTTACAAATTGCACATGCGTCATTCTTCTACTTGTATGACTATTCTTAGCATGCGTAAATACTTGGGTTTTATCTAAATAACGAGTGTAAGCTAAAGAATAAAGAATTCTGTCGATGTCACGGTAAAAAGAAGGCCGAAAATCACTCTTCTCACCTTTAAATCTAACCCCTTTATCATAAGGACAAGCATACTTACTTAACCCCTTAATTTCCATATTATTATTTATTTCGGCTTCTTGCATTATTTAACCTCTTCAAAACGATATTTTTGTTCTACATCCGGATATTTTTCTTTATCAACTAAACTCGCAAACATTTCATAAGGTCTGGCCCATTTTAAATGATCACCATATAAGGCTTCATAAATTACAACTTTCTTGTATTCTTTGTCATTATTAGATTCAGAATCATAAACAATATCTAATACTTTATAAAGTTTACCTTTAAAATGACGATATGTTGCTCCAATTTTTATTTCTTGCATTATTATTTACCTCCTAAATATAATTTTAATATAAGTATTAGTTTAATTCAATCAAAAAATAATAAGTATTTTTACTTACTATTTTTCTTTCTTTTTAAAACAATTACTATAGTACCACCAATAACAATAACTACTAAAGGAATAATTAAATAAACTAAATAATTATGATCATTATATATATTATTATTTATTTTTTGACATTCTTTAACACTTAATTCTGTATTCATAATATCACAATAATCACTAGCTTTTGAATATTCTTGAATTAATGTTTCTACTTCTGTTTTTATTTTATCATTAAAACCAATATAATAATTAGTTCCAATAATTAAAACCGGATATTTATTAGAAATACCTAATTTATCAAAAATTTCTAAATATTTATTATCTTCTTTAACATTAACAATTCTATTATTTAATCTTGAATATTTATTATAAATACTTGTTAACCATTTTTCTGCTTCTAAACATTCTTCACATTCATTAGTAAATAAATAAACATTAATATCTTCTAAAGAAGAATTATTACCAATGGTCGCATAAGTAACCATTGGTAATAAACATATCAGTAATATAAAATTATAAATATACTTCATTATTTATTACTATAATCTTCAACTTTAGCTTCATATGATTTATCACTAGGATGATCAGTTCCTCTATCTTCAGCACCTTGGAAATAATGAATTTCTAAATTTTGAAATCTATAATCTTTATTAAATGTTATGCTTGATGCATTACCACCATTTGAATCGACATCTATTCTAACTCTTATATTATCAACACTGCTACCTTTCATTACATATGAAATACCAAAATCAAAATTAATATCATTCTCGCCAGTTGGTGTTTTAGCAATTTCTAAAGCATAAGCATCTGCATTTTGGAATTTAAAATTTGATTGTCGTAAAACAATATTTAAAGGATTTTCGTTTTGTAGAGAATCAATTTTAATAAATGTCTTCATATTAGTTCCACCTTCAAAGGTATTTCCTAATAATTCTGTTTTAAGATCATCTTCATCGTCAGCATCTGTTGTACCGACACTTCTACTAAATTCAATAAATGAAGTTAATACATTTTGTTGGTCCGCAAACTTTGTAAATAAAATATCTGTTTTTGGTAAATCTAAACCATAATATATCATATTTTTAAAGTTAGCATTTGCTTCTATAGATAATTCACTTTGATATAAGTAGAAATCTTTCTCATTTACAGTAATTACATTATCACCTGAGCCAGAACCTTTAACAATTAATTGAGTTAGATTAACATTTTCAGCATCAATTATTATTTGACCTTTTATTGTACTACTAAGTGAAATTTTTAAAGTATCTCTATCTCTTTTTAAAGCACCATTAATAATGACTGATCTTGTAATTTCTAGTGGAGTACCTTCTAAATCATATTCAGTATCTTCTTTAAGATAGATTTTAGTATATTTAGGATTGCTTAAATAATTACGCAATTCATTAACATCACTTGCTTCTATTACATTCTCTGGCGTTCCTGCATATTTTAATTTTACTACATAACTAGTATCACCAGTTGGTACAGGTAAAGTACTAATTTGTTCTAATTCAACACAATTCTCTCCACTTGATGAAGAACCACAAATAGTATTAACTTCATATTGTGACAAGCCATCTGTATATTTAGTTAACTTATCAATACCTTCCGCACCATTTAACATAGTATTTTTTGTATAGTTTTCCCATTTAGCATCGATATCTTCTTTTTCAACATAACGATAGAAATCTAAAGCTGGTCTTATTACACTTTTATCACTTTCAAATACTAATGTAAACCATTTTGTTTCATTATCACTATTTAAATAATAGTGTTTATAATCATAGCCAGATTTTGGAACTTTTTTATCACCCGGAATTACATTTGATGTTTGAATTTCTTCATAAACTTTAGCAGCAGCTGTGTTATATTGAGTACGATATAATGTAACATTATTATCACTTTTAGATCTTATAGCTGGACTATCATAAGACTCATCTTCAAAAGTTAATTTAGTTACATTAGCTTTAGCTAGCGCATCTACTTCAATAGCAGTAGCAACACCTTTATCATCTGGAGTAGTATTTTTAACAGTTAATTTATCTGCAGTTAATGTACCACTTGTAGCTAAAATGCCTTTACTTGATGCATTATTACTATCAACAATTAAATTCTTTATTGTAACATCACTATTAACATTTATTACACTACCAGCATTAGATGACTTTAATGCACTATTATCATCAAGTCCTTCTATAGTTAAACCAGATTTGCTAATTTCTAACCTATCGCTTTCTAAATCTATTTCACCTTTAATATAAATTTTATTAATTGCACTATTTCCTAAAGCAGTTGTTAATTCTGTTTTACTAGTTGCTATTCTAAAATCAGAATCAAATTTAAAAGTATATGTTTTTTCAGTGACATCATTTAATTTATAAGCATCACTACCAGTTACCTTTATAGTTAAGGTAAAGCCATTATTGATTAAATCATTATAACTATTATTAGTATCAAGTTTACTATCTAAGGTATTAATAATATTATCAGCACTATCAACGTCTGCATTATTTATAGATATACTTGTTGCCTTTAATTCAGTTAAAATAGTTTTTAATTTTTCGGCTAAATTTGTAGAAGCTAATTTATTAGAATCTCCAAAATTAGTTAAGGCAGTTTCCGTTGAAGTAATTTTAAAATTATAACTTTCATCTAAAGTGATAACATTAGATTTTAAGCTTTCTTGGTAGTCTTTCATAAAACCATCTAAATCAACATCAAAATATGGTTTTACAGTAACATCTTCTGTTAATGCTTTATCAAATTTTACTTCTCCACCTTTAGTACTCTCCCAATGATTAAATGTTACAAATTTATTTTTTGGACTAGGATTAGATACGTTTGGAACTTTATCAGCATAAACATTAATTGGACTATCATATCCTTCGTAACCTTCTACATCTTCAAAAGTTATTGTATATAATTTTATAAGATTTATTCCACTAAAATCAATAGTATAAGTTCTAGGAGCATATTCATTACCATCACCATCTAAATCAATAGTTAACTTTGCACTTTGACTAAGATTACTAGGTAATTTATATAAGAATATCTTTTTTATAGCATTTGCAACTGATGCTTGAACTTTTTTAGATTCAATTACTTCGCCATCACTTGTTGCATTTAACTCAAATTGAGATTCAGTATCACCTTTTTTATCTATTGTAATAGCAAATGCAAC
The DNA here is from genome assembly GCA_947623705.1 of uncultured Bacilli bacterium. Lineage (GTDB taxonomy): Bacteria > Bacillota_I > Bacilli_A > RF39 > UBA660 > SIG200. The sequence goes on along the minus strand of CANQHT010000030.1, from coordinate 5,217 downwards.
ATATTCTTTTTTATCAGTTTGAGCATAAACATCTCCAGATAATTTTATAGTTCTTGTAGTTTCATCACATTTTACTTCTAAACCTTTTTGATTTGTAAAAGCAAAAGGGTATGAAAAAGTTTCATTATTAAATTGAGTATTTGCGTATTTTACTCTACTTTCTTTTTGAAATACTAAATCTTTATATGATAAGATAACTTTTTTAGAAATAAATTTTTCACCATCACCATCAGCATCAACTTCAATTGTAAAAGTTTCACTTGCTTTTTTATTTTCGTTTAATGGCAATAATAATGTTTTATCATTAGTTTCTTTACCATTAACTATAATTTTTGGATTACTACTTTCATTAATAGTTAATTTAATTGGAACATAATAAGTTGTTAAATTATTGTCAGCTCCTAAAGTTGTATTGGTTACTCCTTCAGTTATTGACACTGAACCAGTTAGAGCATTATCTTCTAAACCAATTGAAGTGTGATTATCTGCTAAATAACCATAATCTGGATTAACTCCATCTTTATTAATTGCCATTGTAAATTCTGTTCTTTGTTTAAAATGTAAATCAGAATCATATGTTAATTTATATTCTACTGGAGAATATAAATGTCCTTCTTCACCATCAAAATCAACAGTAAGTTTATAATCTTTTGTACTTAAGGTACTATTTAAAGCTAATAATAAAAGTAATGTTTTGTCATCATCACCAATGGTGAAATTTTTTGTTTTTGTTCCTTCTAATTTTATTGTAGTTTTACCTTTAATAAATTTATCATCCGTTATTTTAATTAAAACATAATAACCTTTTGGATCATCTGCTGCAAAAGAACTATTAGGTTCTTCTTGATATATAACATCACCTGTTAAAGTATATGTTTTACTAGCTTCATCAAATGATAATGTATATGTATCTTCTTCAGTCTTTGTATAGTTAAATTTATTTTTAATAAGTGTTTCATCATCGCCATTTGGCATTTCAATTTTTAGTTCACTTTCACCTTGAAATTGTAATTCTTCATCCCAAGTAATGTAATATTTTGTTTCGCCATATAATCCTTCTTCGCCATCAATATCTAATGTTATTTCAATTTTCTTTGATTGACTATTAGGATTTACTGGCCAAATTATAGCTGTACCTTTATCAGAATCAGTCTTATAATCAACACTTGAAAATGTTTTAGAATAACCACCTTCATCAACATCTTTAATAGTTAATGTACTTTCTGATTTTAAATCAGGTATATTTAAAGCAAAAGCCATATAATAACCTGTTTTATTGCCTTCTAGTCCTGTTATATTAGCATCTTTCTTATATAGTAATAAGCCTTTTGCTTCATAATTAACTTTGTCTGTACTAGTGATAGTTAAATCTTCATTATAACTATCATTATTAAAACTTGGCATAGTTAATTTATCTTGATAGTTTGTAATAGTTTCTGATATATTATCTATTTTACTATCTTCTTTAACAAAGTTATAGTCAATGTAATCTATTTCAAATGTTGAATCTTTATTAATTCCACCTGTTCCAACTACAGGATTACCAATAGTCCAATCGCTATAAGTCATGCCAGTTCTTTTTCGTGACATATAGCTAATAATCATTTTTGAAAAAGTAGAATCTTTTTTTGTGCCACCTAAAATTTGTGGATCAATACTTCTACTTGCAAACATAATATCTTGTGTTGTTAATGGATTAATATCCGTAAAAGCATATTTGCCTATTATATATACCTCTTTAATACTTGTATCATATTTATCTAATTCTTTTATAAACTCATCATAAGTCATAGTTTTTGCATTAGCAGACAATGTTGTAAATAAAAATGCAAAAATACTTATCAATAATAACTTTAAACTTTTTTTCATAAAACTAAATCCTTTCTAATCTATCTTTTTACTATCATATTTTACTGTTGCAGTAACTGTCTTACCATTTGTTAAATACATAGTTACAGATTTAATATTTTCATTTACTTTACTTTTATTTAAAACTCTTGTTATTTGTTCAACACCAAAATCATCTGAATTGTAAGTAAAATAATTAAAATTTGTAAATTCTTGCCCATCTGCTGTTACACCTTTTAATTGATATTGATCCCATGTATCATCATATTTTAATAATCTTGTAAAGGTAATTACATATTCAACAATTTTCTCTGTTACTGTTATTTCATATGTAGTAGATACACCATCAACAGTTAACGTAACCTCTACTTTACCTTCTTTTACACCAGTAACTTTACCATTTGTTATTGTTGCTTCACCACTAATATTTTTAATTTCCCAAGTAACTGAACTATATTTATAATTTTTATCAGTTATGCTAAAGTCTAGAGTAATCGTTTTTCCTTCTTCAACAGTTTTAGGACCATTTATGGTTACTTTTGTTAATTTTGGTGTTTCTTCTGGTTTTGTTGTTCCTCCAGTTGAAGGTGTATTTCCAGTAGATGGATTTGTTGGAGTACTAGGTTTTTCTTCAATAGTAATACTTACTGTTGCCTTTTTACTACCATCTTTAGTAGTAATTGTAATTGTAACACTTCCTGCTTTTAAACCAGTAACATTACCATTTGCATCAATACTAACAATACCAGATTTATCAGTACTAAAAGTTACACCTTGTTCTTTTGCATTACTTGGATCAATAACATAAGTTATTTTAGCTTTTTCACCAACATACATTTTACTTTTATCTATTTTAGCACTAATACCTTTTACTTTAACAGTTGTATCAGTTGGAGTTGTAGGTGTTGTTGTTTCCGTTTTCTTTTCTTTAACTTCAATACTAATTGTAGCTTTCTTTTCTCCATCAACTGTTGTTACAGTAATTGTAACTTTACCACTTTTAATTCCTTTTACATTACCATTTTTATCAACTGTTGCTATACTTGGATTACTACTTGTCCAACTAACTTCTTTATTAGTAGCATCTTTTGGTTTAATACTAGCAGTAAGTTTAATTGACTCACCAATATTAACCTCTTTTTTACCACTTATAGAAACACTTGTAACTGATTTTACATCATCTTCTACTTTAATCTTACAAGTAGCTTTATATTTGCCATCTTTTGTAGTTACGGTAATAGTAACTTCGCCAGTTTTTAAAGCCTTTAACTCACCATCTTTAACAGTAACAATTTTATCATCACTACTAGACCATTCAAGTTCTGAAGTTGAACCTTCTGGTGTAAAGATAACACTTAATAATCCTTTACCATCAGGTTTTAAAGTAAGTTCTGTAGCATTTAAAGATATTCCTGTTACTTCTTTTATTGCTTTTTCCCATCTAGCTTCTAAAACCATATCTTTAGTAATCTTTTCACTAAAATCAAATAGTTTACCATCTAGATACCAACCTTGAAATTCATAACCTTCTCTTGTTGGATCTTTAGGTTTTTCTAAAGTATCATCTTTAATAACAGTAACACTTTGAACATTACTTCCCCCATTTGAATCAAAAGTAATGGCATATTCTTTTTTACCACAACCTTTAATTAATAATAAAATAATGATAATAGCCAGTATAAGGCCCACTACTATAGCTATTATATTTTTTGTTTTCTTTCGCATATTTCTTTCTCCCTCCACTTTAACTTTGACTTAAAATTTCTCTACTTAATTATACGCAATAAGTATAATTTTGTCTATAAGACAACAAAAAAACAATCTACCAATTTATGTTATTAGTATCAAAGTCTACTCCTTCCCATATATATTCCATAAATATTATATTGTCTTTGTATATATATTATAATATAAATTTTACCACCCCCGCAAGGCCTTTTTGCAAAGTTTTTATTAAAAAATAGGATGTAAAAAAATTTGCAATATAAAATTTGCAAAATTAATGATGTTATTATTTCTTTTATTAACGAATATTATCTATCACTTGCATATTTTTCATACGAATATTGACACTTATTTGCATATTTTTCAAACGAATATTACCAACTGTTTGCAATTTTTTCAAACGAATAATTAAAAAGATACAAAAAAACTTAAATCAAATTGACTTAAGTTTTAATATTGGTTGTGTTAGACATAATTACTGATAAATGATATAATCATATTGTAGCCAAACAAAGATAGAGAGGTAAGTACCTTTAATCAGTTAGTCTATTCTCTATATACTTTGTTTGGCGATAAAATATACTGATTAAATAGACTAACTGATTAAAGGTATTTTTAGATGAATATGAATATAGAAGAATTAGTTAATGATTTAGATCCAATAACCCTATTAAAATTTAAAGAATATTTAATTAATAATTTAACTGAATTATGTAGTAAAAAAAATTCTAATTCAAAAATTATTTCAGCTTTTAAAACAGATATTTTAAAAGGTGATAAGTGTGGCTTTAAATTATCCAAAAACGGAAAAACAAAAAACGGAATTCAAAAATATATATGTCCTTATTGTAATAAAACTTATACTGAAACAACAAATTCAGTAATTTATCATAGTAAATTGCCATTTACTATATGGGCAAAAGTAATAGACAATTTAGTCAATGGATTTAGTTTAAGAAGAATATCAGAAGAAAACAATATATCATTAAAAACTTCATTTAATCTTAGACATAAAGTTCTTAATGCTTTAAAATCTTTTATCGATAAAATGGAATTAGTTGATAAAGCTGAAGCTGACGAAAAATATTTTTCAATCAATTTAAAGGGAACTAAAACTAAAAATATGCCTAGAAGTTCTAAAAAAAGAACTTCATCAAATAATACTTCTATACGAGGAATTTCTCATCATAAAGTATGTGTTATTTCTGCTATAGATAAAAATAATGATCTCATTTTGAAAATAGGTGGATTAGGTAAATGTCAGAAAACAATGTTAGAAAATATATTAGGTAAAAAAGTTAAAAATTTAAAAGAATTAAATTCAGATAGCGATAAATCCTATTTATCTTTTTGTTCAAAACATAATATTATTAGCAATAGTGTTCCCAGTGGCCAACATTCTAATGGTTCTATTAATATTAATTCAATTAATGCTGTTCATTCTCAACTTGAGACATGGCTTTCAAAATTTAGGGGAGTTTCAACGAGGCACTTACAAGATTATCTTAATTGGTTTTCCTATATTTTTATGATGAAAAAAAGATTCAATTTATCTAATTTGATATTTGGGTTCTAGAATTTCTGGTGTGAAGTAAATTTTAACAAAACCTAGGTAGAATCTAATAAAAACAGGTATTTTTAATG